>JAICYC010000131.1 GCA_025934395.1 Solirubrobacteraceae bacterium
CGGTCCACGCAGGCCGCAGGTCCCGCGCGCGTTCGCGAGCGATCTCGGACGCCTGGAAGCGGTGTTCGTGGATCTCGACTGGCCCGAGGGCGGGGGGCTCGAGGCGGCGCGGACACGCGCGCGCGAGCGCGCGTATGTCGCATTCGTGGGGCACGACGCCGTCGAGCCGGACGAACGCTGGGACTTCGCGCTGCGGCTCGCCGCCGCTGAGCTGATCCGCTCCGCCACCGTCGAGGGCGCGGCCGTCGGCAGCGGCGTGGCGGACATGGTCGCCGCGGTCGAAGAGGTCATCGACGACAGCACCCTGGAGCTCGCCGTCAAAGTGCTGCGCTCACCCGAGCTGATGATGCTCGCGCCACCCCTCGCTGTGAGCACGCAGCTGCTGCTGCTGGCCGCGTTCGGCCGGCTGCGGTGCGTGTCGCTGTGGATGAGCAACACCACCGACCACGTCGAATGCGCCGCCCGCGCGGGCGAGGCGGAGCCGAGCCGGGCAACGCGGATCCTCGCGCAGACGGTGCTCGCGGGCGAGCGGCCCGAGGCGGCGCCCCGCAAGCTGCTGATCGGGCTGCCGGTCGGCCGGCACCCGCAGCCGGTCGCCGCGCTCGTGGGAACCGCCCAAGGGCAGATGCGAGGTCGCGCCCAGCGCCTGATGAGCGAGGCCGCTCCACTGCTCGGCGCGGTGCTCGAGCGCGACGCGCTGCTCACCAACAACGCCGAGTCGGAGCGATCGCTGGTGCAGTCGAGCGAGCGCAAGCTGACGCGCCTCGGGTTCGACCTCCACGACGGCCCGATCCAGGACGTGGCGGTGCTCGCCGAAGACGTGCGCCTGCTCGAGCGCCAGATCCAGGAGCTGGTCAAACCCGCGAGCGCCCGGGCGCTCGTGAAGGGTCGCCTCGAAGACGTCGAGGCGCAGCTCGTGGCGATCGACGGGGAGCTGCGCAGGCTCTCCGGCGAAGTCAACTCCGCATCCGTGCTGTTGAACCGCTCCTTCGAGGCCGCGCTCCGCGACCGGATGGGCCTGTTCGTGCTGCGCAGCGGGATCGAGCCGAACCTCACGCTGAGCGGCTCGCTGCACCTGATCTCCGCCTCCCAGCAGATCGCGCTGCTGAACATCATCCACGAGTGCCTGAGCAACATCCGCGAGCACGCCGCTGCGAGCGTGGTGGACATCGCCGTGTCGGTGGGCGCACGCGGCATCAACGCAGAGATCCGCGACGACGGCCAGGGATTCGACCTCGAGAGCACCCTGATGCGCGCCGCGCGCGAGGGCCGTATGGGACTGCTCGCGATGCACGAGCGCGTGCGGCTGCTCGGCGGCCAGTGCCGCATCCAGAGCGTCCCCGGCGGTGGAACCGTTGTGTCGGTTGCGCTGGACCTGTGGGAGCCGCTGCTGGCGAGCGAGCCCGCCGAGTCGCAGTCGTCGGCGGCGCGCTGAGCACCGGTCACGGCGGCCGGTTCGCCCGGTCAGGCGGCCGGTTCGCCCGGTCACGGGTCAGGCGGGTTCGCGGGTCAAGCGGCCGGAGCGCCGGCGAGCCCATGCTCGAAGGCGTACCGGACGGCGGCGCTGCGGTTGGCGACGCCGAGCTTGCGATAGATGTTGGTGAGGTGGAACTTGACCGTGTGCTCGCTCAGCCACAGCTCCTGGCTGATCGCTTTGGTCGTCATCCCCGAGGCCACCGCCGCGAGGATCGCCCGCTCGCGCTCGGTCAGGTCGGGGCCCGACGGCGCGGGCGCGCTCGGCTCGCCCGGCTTCGGCCCGGCTGACGGCGCGTGGAAGATCGCCCCCGAAGCGGCCTGGCGCAGCGCGGCGGGGATGTCGGCGAGGTTCACGCTCTTGATCACGTACGCGCTCGCCCCGGCCTCCAGCGCGGCGTCGATCGTGGCGCGGTCTTCAGAGGCGGAGAGCACGACGCTCTTGACCCCGGGGTGGGTACGTTGCAGCTCGGCGACGCATTCGAGGCCGTCTTTGCCGGGCATGTTGAGGTCGAGCAGCACCACGTCGGGGTTGCGCCGATCGACCAGCGCGAGCAGCTCCTCGCCGCCGCGCGCCTCGCCCACCACGTCCATGTCGGGGCTGCCGTCGAGCGCCCGCCGGATCCCCTGGAGGATCAGCGGGTGGTCGTCTGCGATCAGAACCTTCAGCGGCGCATCCATGGCCTAAGCATCAACTCGTTCTTGAAGCGTCCACGGCACGGGCGCATGTCCAGCGCCTGGACTCGTCAGAAAGTAGCGCACCATCCTCGGTTTTGTCGGCCTGCACGGGCCTGATCTTGAGCCCTGCGTGGCGTGTGGCGGGCCGCCCGGGGCCGCGCTACTCGTGCTCGTGCGTCTCGCCCGCAGCCGCGGGCGGCCGCGACTCCTCGGCGAGCGAGGTGATCGTCAGCGCTCCGCGTGCGGAGGACTCGAGCACCTCCGTGGCCTCCTCGAGCGAGCGGGCATAGAGCTCCACGAGCAGGTGCACGACGATCCGGGAATCGTCCTCGTGCTTGTGGAAGCGCACGTGGGTGAAGAACTCGCGGACGCCGTGGTCGCCGAACGCGGCGTATGAGAGCGCGTCGCCGGCCTCGGGGCCCGAGCAGCTCTCGACCTCCTCGGAGTCGACCGTGACGGTGCACGAGGCGACCCACGGGGTGCCCGCGATCATCCGTTCCCAGCGGTCCTCGACGGGCTCCACCCGGCCGTTGCTGAAGCCGAGGTGGGGCTGGTCGTGCATGCAGTCCAGGCACTGGACAACGGCCTCCTGCAGCTCGTCGACCACCTCCGCGCGCTCGCCGGTCTCGGGGTCGATCTTGTGGATCCCCTCGTAGTGGACCTGCACCTCGAGATCCTGGGACCAGCAGCGGTAGCAGCGGAGCCAGCTGCGCGCACCGGTCTCCGCCATCGAGCCCTCCATGGCGAGCATTGTAGGCCGCTGCGGGCCCGCAACGGCCGCCTCGGGCGAACGCGTGCGGTCGAGCCCTCGGCGGGCCCTGCGGGGAAGAAGAGGCGGTTGCGGGGCGCCCGGGGCGCCCCCCCCCCGCCCCCCAAGATACGGCGCAGGGGGGGGGGGTGTGGGTGGGGGGGGTGAGCGGGA
>JAICYC010000058.1 GCA_025934395.1 Solirubrobacteraceae bacterium
GATCGCGTTGCTCCCGCTGCTGATAGTCTTCGGAGGCGGCCGTCGCGGCGCGGTATCCTCGGCTCGCAGCATCCTGGGCGTCCCTGTCGGGCCGCCCCTTGGCGTGGGGTTGCATGGGCCTGCGGCACTTTTCGCGGGGCGCTTGCCCATGCAACCCCTCGACCCGGTGGGCGTGTCTGCAGGCGCGCTTGCAGAGGTCCCGCTGAGGAGCGTACCGATGTACGTGATAGCGTACGCTCGGTGGCCGACTCCGTGAGCGTCTTCGCTGAGCATGCGTCCGACTACCACGGACAGCGCAGGCGGATCGTGCCGAGCTTCGACCTCTTCTACGGGACCGCGGTGGACGTGCTGGCGCTCGGCGAGGGGCCGGTCGAGCGGGTGCTCGACCTGGGGGCGGGCACGGGACTGATGGGCGAGGCGGTGCTCGCACGCTACCCCGATGCGCATGTGACGATGCTGGACGGGGCCGCGGAGATGCTGGCCGTCGCTGAGCGGCGGCTCGCGGAGCGCTCGATCTCCACGGTTGTGGCGGACCTGCGTGGCGGGCTGCCGGCGGGGCCCTTCGATGCGGTGGTCTCCGCGCTTGCGATCCACCATCTCGAGCACGATGCGCAGCGGCGCCTGCTCGCGCGGATCGTCGAATGCCTGCGGCCGGGTGGGGTGTTCGTGAACGCTGAGCACATGACCGGCCCCGCGCGCGGATCGGATGCGGTCTACCGGCGGCTCTGGCGGCAGGCGTGCGAACGTGCGGGCGCGAGCGAGGCGGAGATCGTGGCCGCCGAAGACCGCATGGTCATGGACCGCTCCACCGACGTCGCGACGGCGCTCGGCTGGATGGCCGAGGCGGGCCTGCAGGACTGCGACTGCTTCTTCAAGCACCTGCACTTCGCCGTCCTCGCGGGGTGGCGGGGCTAGACTGGGCGCATGTCAGAGTCCGCTACCGCCCCCACCGAGGACGACGTGATGGACGCCCTCGCCAACGTGATCGACCCCGAGCTGGGGCTCGACTTCGTCGAGCTGGGCCTGATCTACGGGGTGGAGGTCGCCGAGGGCAACGTGAAGGTTACGTTCACGCTCACCACGCCGGGGTGCCCGATCGGCCCGCAGGTCAACGAACAGATCGAAGAGTTCGTCGGCGAACTCGACGGCGTGCGCACGGTGGAGTCGGAGATGGTGTTCATCCCGCCGTGGTCGCCGGAGATGATGAGCGAGGACGCGAAGTTCGCGCTGGGGTACTGAGCGCGCGCCTAGGCCGGCGCCGCGGCCTGCTCCCGCGCGAGCTCGACCAGCTTCGCGAGTTCTGCGGCGAGGTTCTCGCCGATCGCGTCGATGTCGGGCAGGGCGTCGAAGTCGCCCAGCAGCCCGAAGTTGAGCTGGCCGTTGTAGGACATGATCGCGATCGCCAGCGCGTGGTTCTGGGGCAGGAACGCGACCGGGATCGCCTGGAGCATCTCGCGGCCGAGCACGTAGAGCGGGAACTGCGGGCCGGGCACGTTCGTCACGATCAGGTTGAACAGCCGCGTGGAGAAGTTCAGCCGCGAGGCCTGCGCGAGGATCGTGGGCGGCGCGAAGTTCTGCACGCCCGAGATCACCTCTGCGCCGATCGCCTGCTTGGACTCCTTCAGCCCAGCCATCGCCTGCGAGACGAAGCGCAGGCGGTTGACCGGATCGGAGATGTACACCGGCAGCGGCCCGCGCATCACCACGATGCGGTTGCCGCCGTGGTGGTGCTCGTCTTCGGTACGCACCGACACCGGCACCAGGGCGCGCAGCTCCACACCCTCCACGCGCCTGCCGCGTGAGATCAGGAACGTGCGCAGCGCGCCCGCGACGACCGCGAGCACGACGTCGTTGACCGTCCCGCCGAGGGCCTTCTTGACGGCCTTGAAGTCGTCGAGCTCCGCCTGCACCGCAACGAAGCGCCGGTGCGGGCCGATCGGGACGTTCAGCGGCGTCTCGGGGGCCGGGTTCAGGCCCGCCCAGACGATCTCGCCGATCCCCTCCGCCGCTTCGCGGGCGCGGGAGAACGCGCGCTCGGGGTGGGCGAACGCCTCGAACGCCCGCTCCGCGAGCGCCACGCCGGTCCGCACCGCGCCGATCGCCCCGGCCGCGACGAGCTGCGCTGCGCCGGGCTCGTCGTGGGGTATCCACGGGCGCCCGGAGTTGCTGATCGGCGGCGGGTCGGGCGAGATGTCGAAGAGCACCGTCGCGAGGTCCACGCCCGCGATCCCGTCGATCAGCGAGTGGTGCGTCTTGGTGATGAGCGCGAAGCGGTTGTCCTCCAGGCCCTCGATCAGCCACATCTCCCACAGCGGCTTGGAGCGGTCGAGCTGCTGAGAGAAGATCCGCGCGGTGAGCTCCTGCAGCTGCTCCCATGTGCCGGGAGCGGGCAGCGCCGTGTGGCGCACGTGGTAGTCGAGGTTGAAGCTGGGGTCGTCCACCCACACGGGCCGCCCGCTGTCGAGGGCGGTGTGGGCGAGCTTGTGGCGGTAGCGCGGGACGAGGTGCAGGCGCCGACGGATCTGTTCGAGGAACTCGTCCATCGTGGGCGGCGGGCCCTCGATCAGCGTGAGGCCCCCGATGTGCATGTGGGACACGGGCCCCTCCTGGTGGAGGAACGACGCATCAACGGGCGTGAGCCGATCGAGGTGCTGTTGCGCCACGGGCTTAGCGTACCTGGACGCCTCCTACAATGGGCGCCGATGCCGAACTCGGTGGAGAAACTGCTGCTCGCGTCTCCGCGCGGCTACTGCGCGGGCGTCGACCGGGCCGTGCAGACCGTCGAACGGGCGCTCGACCAGCACGGCGCGCCCGTCTACGTGCGCAAGGAGATCGTGCACAACAAGCACGTGGTCGAGGAGCTGCGTGCGCGCGGCGCGGTGTTCGTGGAGGAGCACACCGAAGTGCCCGAGGGCGCCGTGTGCGTGTTCTCCGCGCACGGGATCGCGCCGAGCGTGCGCGCGGGTGCGGAGGAACGGGGCCTCGTCACGATCGACGCCACCTGCCCGCTCGTCACGAAGGTCCACCGCGAGGCTTCGCGCTTCGCCGAACAGGGCTACACGGTGGTGCTCGTCGGTCACGACGGCCACGAGGAGGTCGAAGGAACGATGGGCGAGGCGCCCGACCAGATCGTGCTCGTGCAGGACGAGGACGACGTGGACGCGCTCGAGGTGGACGATCCGGAGCGGGTCGCCTTCACCACCCAGACCACGCTCGCAGTCGATGAAACGGCTGCGATCATCCAGCGGCTGCGCGAGCGCTTCCCGAAGATCGTCGGGCCGCGCACGGACGACATCTGCTACGCGACCACCAACCGGCAGGCCGCGGTGAAGCAGATGGCCGGGAGCTGTGACCTGATGCTCGTGATCGGCTCGCGCAACTCGTCGAACTCGGTGCGCCTGGTCGAGGTGGCGCGCGACTGCGGCACCGAAGCGCACCTGATCGACAACGCCAAGGAAGTGCGCGAGGAGTGGCTGGAGGGGCGCCGCGTGGTGGGCATCTCCTCCGGCGCGAGCGCGCCCGAGAACCTCGTCGCCGAGCTCGTCGAGCTGTTCCGCGAGCGTGGCGTCAGCGACGAGCAGATCTCTGAGTTCCACGTGGTCAGCGAGGACGTGCGCTTCATGCTGCCGAAGCCGGTCCGGGATACGGTCTCGTCGGGCGGCGCCTCCTGAGGCGCAGCGCCCCTCACGGCGCGCTCGGCGCGCCGGGCCGATCGCCGTTCCCCACGCGGTGAGCGTATGCGCACGCTGATCGTCTCCGATCTGCATCTCGGCAGCCTGTCGAGGTCGGACGTGCTGCGCCGGCCCGAGCTGCGGGCGCCGCTGCTCGACGCGCTCGCAGGCGTGGATCGCCTGGTGCTGCTGGGCGACGTGCTCGAGCTTCGCCATGGCCCCGCCCGCGAAGCGATGGACGCGGCGCGGCCGGTCTTCGAAGACCTGGGGCGCGCGCTCGGTGCGGACGGCGAGCTGGTGCTCGTCGCCGGCAACCACGATCATCGGCTGATCGACCCCTGGTTGATCGCGCGCGGCGAGCTCGAGGAGCCCCCGCCGCTGGGGATCGAGCAGCTGCTCGAACCGGATGAGGCATCGCCTGCGTACGAGCGGATCGCCGGGTGGGCCGCTCCTGCGCGCGTGCGTGTGGCCTATCCGGGGCTGTGGGTGCGCGAGGACGTGTACGCCACGCACGGCCACTATCTCGACAGCCATCTCACGGTGCCCACGCTCGAGCGCCTCACCGTCGGGGCGATGAGCCGGTTGCTCGACAAGCCGCCGGCGCGCTTCGCCTCGGTCAACGACTACGAGGCCGTCGGCGCGCCGATGTTCGCCTGGCGTGATGCCGTCGCCCGCGACGCCCACACGGGCGCGGCGCTGAACGGCATCGCCACCGTCGACGCGTGGCGCGCGCTCGGCGGCGCCGGGAAGGCGGGCCGCCGAGCGGGGTCGCGGAGGGGCAGCCTGCGGAAGCGCGCCACGCGTGCGATCCGGCGGCGCGCGATGGTCGTCGCGTTCCCGATCGCCGTTGCCGCTCTCAACCGCGCGGGGATCGGCCCGCTGAAGGCGAGCATCAGCGGTGGAGAGCTGCGCAGGGCGGGGCTGATCGCGATGGGGGAGGTGGCCGCGCGCCTTCGGCTCGGCGACGCCCACGTGGTGTTCGGCCACACCCACCGGGCAGGGCCGCTCCCCGGCGACCACGCCGACGAGTGGCGCGGTTCCGGCGGCGCGCGGCTCGTCAACTGCGGCAGCTGGAGCTACTCGGCGATATTCCTCTCGCGCGCCGACGGCGAGAACCCATACTGGCCCGGTGCGGCGGTGCTCGTGGCCGAGGACGGCGAGCCGCAGCTGCTGCAGCTGCTGCGCGAGCGGGCGCACGAGGAGATCCGGCCGGCGGGGGCCGAGGCCGTGAGCGACCCCGCGGCGGGCGCGCCCACGCTGTGAGCGCGTCCTCGCCGCCCTGACGTACGCACGCAACGCACGCGAACAGCCGAGCGGCCCCGCGCGCTCAGGCGAGCCCGGCCGTGAAGCAGGTCGCCTCGCAGCGCACGCCGCTCCCCGCGTCGATCGCGATCCTGCCCGCGGTGTGGCGCTCGTGCTCGACGAGCGCATACGCGCCCGGGCCGGACACGCGCAGCTTCTCGCCGTTGACCAGCAGCTCGCCCCGGCCGTCGAGCACCGCCCACACCCCGCCGGCCTCGTAGTCGCCGCTGTAGGCGCCCGCCTGGTCCGCGGTGGGCTGCACGAGCCGCGCGCCCGGCGCGTCCTCCGGACGCTGCGGGCCGACCGGGTCGCGCTCCTCGCCGAGCAGCTCCTGGATCGCGCGCTCGGTCTCCGTGTAGCCGCCCTCGCCGAAGTGGTAGTCGAACAGGCGCGCCCGGCCGTCGAAGAGGTAGCGCGCGGGCCAGCCCTCGTTCTCGTACTCCTGCCACAGCACGAAGTCGCTGTCGATCAGCACGGGGTAGTCGATCCCGAGCCGCGCCACCGCGCCTCGCACGGCCTCCTCGGGCCGCGACGCCTCGAATCCCGGCGAGTGCACCCCGATCACGCGGAGCCCCGCCTCCGCGTAGCGCTCGTGCCACGCCTTCATGTACGGCAGCGTGCGCAGCGAGTTGGGCCTGCAGAAGTCCCAGAACTCCACCAGCATCGGTCGTCCGCGCTGCAGCGTGGCCACGGGCCCGTCCGAGTTCACCCAGGGGAGCTTCGTGGGGAACAGCGGGGCGGGGATCGTGTCCACGGGCGCGCGCATGTCGGGTTACGCGGTCGCCTCCGCAGGGCCGGGTCGCCGGTGCCTCTCGCGGCGCGGCGCGGGCCAAAGGGAGGTGAACCTTGCGGTCTGGGCGCCGAGCGCCAAGCCTGGCAAGGACGCACCGAGTGTGGCGTGCGTCAGCACGCGAACGAGGGAGGACGCCGCCAGGCGCCGGCGATCGGCGCCCAGATCAGCCGATGCTGCCGACCATCTCCAGCTGGATCAACCGGTTGAGCTCGACCGCGTACTCCATCGGCAGCTCCTTCGTGACCGGCTCGATGAAGCCGTTGACGATCATCGCCGCGGCCTCGTCCTCGGTGAACCCGCGGGAGCCCATGTAGAAGAGCTGGTCGTCGGAGATGCGCCCGACGGTAGCCTCGTGCGCCACGGTCACGTTGGGGTTCTGGATCTGGATGTCCGGCCACGTGTCCGAGCGCGATTCGCCGTCCATCATCAGGCCGTCGCACTGCACGCGCGATTTGGAGCCCGCGGAGTTGTGCCCCATCTTCACGAGGCCGCGGTAGCCCATGATCCCGCCGTCCTTGGAGATCGACTTGGCGAGGATGTTGGAGGTGGTGTTGGGCGCGAGGTGCGCCACCTTCGCGCCGGTGTCCTTGTGCACGCCCTTGCCCGCGACGCCCACGTTCAGGTGGTCCGCACGGGCACCCTCGCCCATCAGGAACGAGCCCGGGTAGAGCATCACGTACTTGGCGCCCATCGAGCCGCCCACCCACTCGACCGTGCCGTGCGCGTCCACGACCGCACGCTTGGTGTTGAGGTTGTAGACGTCCTTGGACCAGTTCTGCACGGTGGTGTAGCGGGCCTTGGCGCCCTCGTGCACGAAGATCTCGACGACCGCGGAGTGCATCGAGTTGACGCTGTAGGTCTGCGCCGTGCAGCCCTCGATGTAGTTCACCTCGGAGCCCTCGTCGGCGACGATCAGCGTGTGCTCGAAGGTGCCCTCCCCGGCGCCCTCCATGCGGAAGTACGCCTGCAGCGGGAGGTCGACCTTGACGCCCTTGGGCACGTACACGAACGAGCCGCCGGACCAGACCGCTCCGTGCAGCGCGGAGAACTTGTTGTCCTGCGCGGGCACGCACTTGTTCATGAAGTACTTCTCCACCAGCTCGGGGTACTGGGAGACGGCGGTGTCCATCGAGCAGAACAGGATGCCCTGCTTGGCGTACTCCTCCTTGAGGCCCTCGTACACGGGCTCCTGGCGCCACACGCCCACCACGCCGGCGAGGTGCTCGCGCTCTGCCTGCGGGATGCCGAGGTCCTCGTAGGTCTGCTTCATCTCAGCCGGCACGTCGTCCCAGCTGTTGAAGCGCCCGGCGGTGGGCGGCGAGTAGAGGACGAGGTCGTCGAGGTTCAGGCCGCTCAGGTCCGGACCCCACCGGGGGATCGGCTTGCGTTCGAAGATCTCGAGCGCCTTCAGGCGTTTCTCGGCCATGAACGCGGGCTCTTCCTTGATCTTGGAGAGCTCGGCCACCACCTCGCGCGAGATCCCCTGGCGGGCACGCAGCTGGCCCTGGTCGTCCTCGACGATCGGGCTCGGTTTTGCGATGCGGTCGACTGTTGCCATGTTGAAGTCCTCGCTGAAGGTCGCGAATCGAATCCTGTGCTCTGAGGTAGGAATTGTATCGAGCCGGTCCTCCGCCCCGAGGGACCCGTCTGCGCCCTGACAGCGGGGCGCCTACCTCAGCGCGGGCATCCCGAGGAGCTCGCGGGTCTCCGCGGTCGTGTTCGTGAGGGGGAACGGCTCGTCCGGCACCTCCACGCCGAGGCGCGCGCAGATCGGCTCCCACCCGTCCGCCACGGTCCACTCGAGGAGCCGCTCCGCCGGCACGCCCGCGCGGACAGCCGCGTTATGGGCCTCGAAGGCCGCGATCATCGCCGCCGCGTTCTCGCGATCAGCGCAAAAACGCTCGCCTAACAGCTGCGGCATCGTCACGCCGAACCACTCCTCGAGCCCTGGGGGGGCGGCTTGGATCGGCGTGAAGATGGTGTTCGATGCGCTGCGGTACCAGGACTCCGGATCGCGTGTGGAGAGCAGGACGAGCGCATCGGGGTTGGCGGCCGAGATCTCCTTCCAGAACGACGCGCCGGGCCAGTCCACCACGGCGTCGTAGCCGTCCAGGATCTGCTGCCAGTCGACATCGCGCCCCTGAACGGCGTCGGTCCATCCCGCCGCCTGCGAGGGCTCAGCGATGATCTCCACCATGTGATGGCAGCGCCCGCCGAGCAGTCGTTCGAGCGCCACCTTCAGCGAGTGCGTGCCGGTGCGACCCACCCCCGCTCCAATCACCTTCACAGCCATCTCGGTCCCCTGACGGTCGCGAGCGGGATTATCTCCGCTCGCCGCGAGCCTATCCGCTCAGGTCGGCCACGCGTGGTCGCCCGTGACGGCGCCGCGCACGACCTTCAGGTTGAGCAGCGCGCACTTGCGTCGCGTCGCGGACACGGGGATCCCCAGCAGGTCGATCATCCAGTCCGCGCCGAGCTCGCCCACCTCGGCGAGCTTCATCCCCTTCAGCTCCTCGGAGGCGATCGACGCGGCGGCCTGGGAGATCGCGCAGCCGTGCCCGTGGAAGCGCAGATCCTCGATCTGGTCGTCCTTGACGAGGATGTGCACCCCCAGCTCGTCGCCGCACAGGGGGTTGTGCTCCAGGGCCTCGAGGTCGTGCGGGTCGAGCTCGCCGAAGTTCCGCGGGCGCTTGTAGTGGTCGAGGATGTAGTCGCGGTACAGGTCGTCCATCGGGTCTCGCTATGCGGCGGCGCCGTTGCGGGAGCCGTCGAGGCCGAACACGCCGCGCGCGCTCTGCAGCGCGTGCACGAGCGCGTCGATGTCGGCCTGCTCGTTGTAGACGCCTATGCTCGCGCGCGCGGTCGCGCCCACGCCGAGGCAGCGCATCAACGGCTGGGCGCAGTGGTGCCCCGCGCGGATGCACACCCCCTCGCGATCGCACAGCTCCGCGACGTCGTGGGGGTGCAGCCCCTCGATCGTGAACGACGCAAGGCCGCCGCGAGCGGCGGCGTCGAGGGGGCCCACCACCCGTAGGCCCGGGACGGCGGCGAGCCCTTCGAGCATGCGCGCGGTGAGCGCCTGCTCGTGCTCGCGCACGCGCTCCATACCGAGCGCAGCGAGGTAGTCGACGGCCGCCGCGAGGCCCACGGCCTCGGCGATCGGCTGCGTGCCCGCCTCGAACTTCGACGGCAGCTCGCCCCATGTGGCGCCGTCGAAGTCCACCGAGGCGATCATGTCGCCGCCGGTGAGGAACGGCTCCATCCTCTCGAGCACCTCGCGGCGGCCGTGCAGGACGCCGATGCCGGTGGGGCCGAGCGCCTTGTGGCCCGTCCAGGCGTAGAAGTCCGCGCCGATCGCCGCCACGTCGACGGGCAGCTGCGGAACGCCCTGTGCGCCGTCGATCACGGTCAGCGCCCCCGCTGCTCGTGCCCGTCCAGCGATCTCCGCGATCGGGTTGATCGTGCCGAGCACGTTCGAGACGTGTGCGAAGGCCACCAGGCGCACGTCGCCGCGTTCGAGCTCGCGATCGAGTGCGTCGAGCGACAGCCCGCCGTGCTCGTCGACCTCCAGGTAGCGCAGGGTTGCACCGCGCTCGCGGCAGAGCACCTGCCATGGCACGAGGTTCGCGTGGTGCTCGGCCTGGGTCACCAGCACCGCGTCGCCCTCGTGCACGTTCGCGCGGCCCCACGAGTAGGCGATGAGGTTGATCGCCTCCGTGACGTTCTTCGTGAAGATCGTCGTCAGCGGGTCCGCGTTGACGAACGCCGCGATCCGCGTGCGCGCGCCCTCGAAGGCCGCGTCCGCCTCCTGCGCCAGCGCGTACACGCCGCGGTGCACGTTGGCGTTGTGCTCGCGCAGGTGGTCCGCGATCGCCGCGATCACCGCCTCGGGCTTCTGGGAGGTGGCCGCGGAGTCGAGGTAGATCAGCGGGCGCCCGTTCGGCCGCCGCTGCAGGATCGGGAAGTCCGCGCGAACGGAGAGCGTGCTCTCAGCGACTGGTGGCATACGTCTCGATGTCCTCGCGCGCTGCGGCGAGTTTCGCGGCGACCTTCTCGCGCACGACCTCCTCCAGCGCCTCGTCGTCGAGCTCGGCCACGAGCGGCTCGAAGAAGCCCTCCACGATCACCCGCACCGCAGCGGCGCGGTCGAGGCCGCGGCTCTGCATGTAGAAGATCGCGCTCTCGTCGAGCTCGCCGACGGTGCCGCCGTGGGACGCCGACACGTCGTCGGCGGAGACGAGCACGGAGGGGATCGCGTCGATCCGCGCGCGCGGGGAGAGCATCATGGAGTGGATCTGCAGGTAGGTGTGCGTGCGCTGCGCACCCGGGTCGATCTGGATCAGGCCCTCGAAGCTCGCGCGGCTCTCGCCGGTGGCCGCCCCGCGCCAGTGCACGTCGCCGCCGGAGGGCCCCGTCTCGTGGAGATCCACCGCGAACACGTCCAGGTGCTCGTGCTCCTCGGCGAAGAACAGCCCGCGGAATGCCATGTCCGCACCCGGCTCTGTCACCACCAGCTCGAGGTGCTGGCGCACGAGGTGCCCGCCCAGCAGCGCCGGCAGCCAGTGGCAGTACGCGTCGCGTCCGATGCTCACGAGGCGCGTGGAGGCGTCGTACACCTCGCCGGAGCCCCAGTCCTGCAGCTGAGCCACGCGGCAGCGCGCGCCGTCCTGCAGGTAGAGCTCGAAGGCGCCCGCGTGCAACGCCTGACCGTCGAAGTCCTCGGCGAGGTCGTACTCGTGGACCCGGAAGTCGCTGTTGGCGCCGCCCACCACGAGCGTGCGCCCGTACTGGGCGATCCCCGCGCGGTCGATCGCGTAGACGATCTGGAAGGGCGCCTGCACGACGACGTCCTGCGGCACGTGGAGGAACACGCCGCCCTCCCAGAACGCCGCGTTGGCAGCCTCGAGCTTGTTGCGGTCGATCGTGAGCCGCTTGGAGTACCACTCGGCGACGAGCTCGGGGTGGTCGCCGAAGGCGTCCTGCAGCGAGCAGAGGACCACGCCGCGCTCGGCGAGCGCGGGGTCCAGCTCGACGTGGACGACCGCGCCCGCGCTCTGCACGATGCGGCCTGCGAACGGAGCGTCGGGGAGGGTGCGTGCGACCACCTCGGGGACGGAGTCGGCGCCCGCGCTCGAGAGCGAGTCGAGGTCCACGTCAGCGAGCGAGGTCGTCCAGAAGCCCGAGCGCCGCCACACCGGAAGCTCGAGCGAGTCGTAGGCGTCGCGCGCCGCCGCGCGCAGCTCCTCGAGCGTGCGCCCGTCGCCCGCGCCCGCTCCGTGCAGCGCGTGGTAGAGGGTCGCCTCGCGATGGCGGCCCGCCTTCGCCTTCGCCGTTGTGCCGTCGGCGGCGTCGGCCTCGGCGGCGCTGCCGTTGAGTGCGTCGCCGATCTCAGACACCGTCGTCGACCGCTCCGGCCGCTGCGCCGACCTCCTGGCGGATCTGGTCGTAGCCCTCGCGCTCGAGACGCTCCACCAGCTCCACGCCGCCCTCCAGCACGATCCGCCCGTCCATCAGGATGTGCACGAACTGGGGTCTCACGTAGTGGAGGATGCGCTGGTAGTGCGTGATGATCAGGGCGCCGAGGCCCTGCTCGTCGTGGAGCTTCTGCACGCCCTCCGCGACGGTCCGCAGCGCGTCGATGTCCAGGCCCGAGTCGGTCTCGTCGAGGATCGCCACGTCGGGGGTGAGCATCGCCATCTGCAGGATCTCCGCGCGCTTCTTCTCGCCGCCGGAGAAGCCGTCGTTGAGGTGGCGCGAGGTGAACGCCCGGTCCACGTCGAGCAGCTCGATCGCGTGCTGGAGCTGGGTGCGGAACTCCTTCACCTGGATCGGCTCCTCGCGTTTGGCGTTGATCGCCATGCGCAGGAAGTTCGCCACCGACACGCCGGGGATCGACACGGGGTACTGGAACGCGAGGAAGAGCCCCGCCTTGGCGCGGTCGTGCGGCTCGGCCTCGGTGATGTCCTCGCCCTTGAACGAGATCGACCCTGAGGTGATCTCGTAGGTCGGGTGACCCAGCAGCGTGTTCGCGAGCGTCGACTTGCCCGAGCCGTTGGGGCCCATCAGCGCATGGATCTCGCCGCGGTTGATCTCCAGGTTCACGCCGCGAAGGATCTCGCGCTCCTCGGTGCGCACGTACAGGTCTTTGATCTCCAGGTCCGCCATCTCGTCTCTTCAGGCTCCAGTCGTGAGGGGTTGCATTGGAAGCGTCGGCAGCGTCGCCGCGCTGGGAAGGGTGCCCGCGTGCGGGCCGCGCAGCAGGTCTGCGAGCGTTGTCTCGCGCAGCGTGCTCACGATCGAGAAGCGCACGCGCGTCCACAGCAGCTTCGTGGGGCACACGTGGTCGACGCTCGCCTCGCGCGCGCACACGATCGACCCGTCCGCCGCCTCCGAGATGCACTCGATCGGCGCGATCGAGCCCTCGAGGGCCTCCACGACCTCCGCCATCGTGATCTCCGCGGCGGGGCGCGCGAGCATGTAGCCGCCGCGGGAGCCGCGGCGGGAGGCGACCAGGTCGGCCTTGCGCAGGCGCGCCACGAGATGCTCCAGGTACGCCAGCGGCAGCCCGCCGCGCTCGGCGATCTCGGCGAGGGGAATCGGTTCGCTGCCGCTGCTGCGCGCCAGCTCCACCATCACGCGGATGCCGTACTCGGCCTTGGTTGAGAACATCATCGCATTTCCTACCTGGCCGCTAGGGTATCAGCCGCTCTGCAGCGTCCGGATGTCGTGGGCGAGGGCTTCGGGGGTGAGCTGTTCCTGCTCGAACAGCACGCGCTCGCGGCCGTCTGCGTCGATCAACAGCACCTGCAGCGCGCGTTCGAAGGCGGCCCTGCCCGCGGACGGCGTGGTCACGCGGTACGCGCGCCAGACCGAGCGCAGCGCGCGCGGCGGGCCCACGAGCCAGCGCACGCGCGACGCGAGCGCCGCGCTCTGCAGGAACGTGCGCACGCTCGCGGGCGTGTCCGCGCCCGGGTCCAGGCTCACGAACAGCACCTGCGGGCGATGCTCCAGTTCATCTAGCGCGCCGCGCACCTGCTGGGCGACCAGCACGCAGCCCGGCGAGCACGTCGAGTCGAGGAACGCGATCACCACCACCTCGCCGCGGAGGCTCGTCAGCCGCACCGGATCGCCCTCGAGGTCGGTGAGGGTGAACGGTGGGGCGAGGGGGGAGGGCACGAGCGCGGCCCCCTTGAACGCGCCTCCGGCGGACGGGGGCGGATGCGAGGCCGAGCCGCCGCTCGTGAACGCCGCCACGAGCGCCACCGTCACCGCCGCGAGCGCCGCGAGCGCGCCGATCGCAAGGGCGATCCTGCTCTTCGGCTGCACGGGCGCAGGGTATGCCAGCACGTGGCGGCCGGGGCGCGCGTGCCACCATCGGGGCAGTGCCTACCCTCCCCGATCCCACGCTATACTTTCTGAAGTCATCAATCCCGACCGTGGTTTAGGAGTTTTGCGATGAGTCCGTCCGGGGCGGAGCTTCTCAGGCAGATCAAGAACGAAATCGAAGAGGTCGACCCTGCCGAGGTGAAGGAGCTCCTCGACGAGGGGGTGGCGATCGTGGACGTGCGCGAGGCCGACGAGGTCGCGCGCGGGCACCTCCCCGGCGCGAAGCATGTTCCGCGCAGCTACCTGGAGACGCGCATCGAGGGCGTGGTGCCCGACCGCAGCACGCCGATCATCCTCTACTGCCAGTCGGGCAACCGCTCCGCCTACGGTGCCCGCACGCTCGCGCACGACCTCGGCTACGAGCACGTGCGCTCGATGACCGGCGGGATCACGCTGTGGAAGGATCGCGGCTACGAGGTGGAGGTCCCGCGCGCGCTCACAGCCGAGCAGCGCGACCGCTACTCGCGTCACGTGCTGATCCCGGAGATCGGCATGGACGGCCAGCAGAAGCTGCTCGACGCGAAGGTGCTGCTGCTGGGTGCGGGAGGGCTCGGTTCGCCCACCGCGCTGTACCTCGCCGCGGCGGGCGTGGGCACGCTCGGGATCGTCGACGACGACGTGGTCGACCTGTCCAACCTGCAGCGCCAGGTGATCCACAACACCGAGCGGATCGGCGTGCCGAAGGTCGACTCCGCCGAGGAGAGCATCCGCGCGCTCAACCCCGACGTGAACGTTGTCAAGTACGCCAGGCGCATCGACGCCTCCAACATCATGGAGATCATCGAGGGCTACGACGTGATCGTCGACGGAGTGGACAACTTCCCCACCCGCTACCTGCTCAACGACGCGACCGTGCGTCTGAAGATCCCCGTCGTATCCGCGTCGATCCTCGGGTTCGACGGTCAGCTGTCGGTGTTCAAGCCCTACGAGGGCCCGTGCTACCGCTGCCTGTTCCGCGAGCCGCCGCCCGCCGAGCTCGCGCCCTCCTGCGGGGCCAACGGCGTGCTCGGCGTGCTCCCGGGGACGATGGGCCTGCTGCAGGCAACCGAGGTGGTCAAGCTGATCCTCGACATCGGCGACCCCGCGATCGGGCGGCTGCTCCTGTACGACGCGCTCGGCGCCACCCTCACCGAGGTCAAGGTCCATCGCGATCCCGAGTGCCCCATCTGCTCGCGCGACCCCGAGTCCATCCAGGACGAGGAGATGGGCGTGTTCCCCGATTACGAGGCCTTCTGCGCCGCAGCCGGCTAGCGCACGAGGCCCGTCCCGAGGCCCGTCCCGCGCGCCTTCCGCGCTAACCTGCCGCGAGTCAATGGCCACGATCAAGATCCCACCGGTGTTGCGTGCGTCCGTCGGCGGCGAGAAGGAGGTCGGCGCCTCAGGCGCCAACGTCGGCGAGGTGCTCCGCGACCTCGCGAGCTCGCACCCCGCCACGGAGAGTCAGCTGTTCGCCTCCGACGGCGAGCTCAACCGCTACGTGAACGTGTACCTCAACGACGAGGACGTGCGGGTGCTCGACGGCTTAGACACGGCCGTCGGCGACAGCGACACGCTCGTGATCCTGCCCGCGATGGCGGGCGGGGCGCAGGGCTGAGCGGCTCCCCGGCGCAGCGCTTCGGCCGGCGCGCGGCGCGCAGGCGTCGCTGAGCCTCAGGCCGCGAGCTGCGGCTCGCCGGCGCCCGCCGCCGCGGGCACGTGGGTCATCGCGTGCTCGGCGAGCGCGGTGATCGTCAGCGACGGGTTCACCCCCACGTTCGCGGGGACCGCGGACCCGTCGCAGACGAGCAGGTTCTCATAGCCGAACACGCGCTGGCGCGCGTCCACGACGCCGCGCTCGGGCGAGTCGGCGATCACCGCTCCGCCGAGGATGTGCGCGGTGGAGGGGATGTTGAACAGCGCCTCGGTGAGCGCGCTCTGCGCGATGCCCCCGGTGCGCTTCGCGAACCATTCCGCAGTCTCGTTTGCGGTCGGTATGAACGTGGGGTTGGGACGATCGGGGTCCTGTTCGGTGGAGAGCCACAGGCTGCCGAACGGCCCTTTGCGCGGGCGCAGCGCGATCGCGTTGTCGAGCGTCTGCATCACGAGCAGGATGATCGTGCGCCGCGACCAGCGCTTGGCGAACATCACCTGCATCAGCCGGCGGGGATGCCGCACGATCTCGCCGAGCAGCTTCAGCGGGCGGGTGACGCGCGTGCCATCGCCCACCAGGAGCGTGTAGAGCATGCGCATCGAGTCGCCGTCGTTGCCGTAGGTGACGGTCTCGATGTGCGTGTGCGGGTCGGGGTAGATCGAGGAGGTGATCGCCACGCGCTTGATGAGGTCGTCGGGATAGTCCTCCGGCACCGTCACCGTGAGGATCGACTCGGAGTTCGTGCGCACGAGCTCGCCCAGACGCGAGGAGATCCGGGGCAGCGAGCCTCCCAGGCGACAGCGCTGGAGCAGCTTGTTGGTGCCGAGCGCGCCCGCTGCGAACACCACTCCCCGCGCGCGCTGCACGCGCCGGTCGCGTCGCATCCACGCGCCGGAGCGAACGCTTTCCACCTCGTAGCCCGCTGCTCCGTCGGAGGCGTCGATCGGGCGGACGTCGATGACGGTGCGTTCGGGCATCACCCGGGCGCCCAGCTTCTCCGCGAAGTACAGGTAGTTCTTGACGAGCGTGTTCTTTGCGCCGTGCACGCACCCCACCATGCACCGGCCGCACAGCGTGCAGCCGGTGCGGTCGGGCCCCTCGCCCCCGAAGTAGGGGTCGGGGATCGTCCTGCCCGCCTCTCCGAAGTAGATCCCAACCGGCGTGCGTTTGTAGGTGTCGCCCACGCCCAGCTCCTCGCCGAGCTCGCGCAGGAGCTGGTCGGCCGGGTCCTCGTAGGGGTTCTGGGTCACGCCCAGCATCCGCTGTGCCTCCTCGTAGTGCGGCGCGAGGTCCTGCTCCCAGTCGCCCATTCCGGCCCACTGCCGGTCCTCGAAGAAGGCGCGCGGGGGCACGTACAGCGTGTTGGCGTAGCCGAGGCTGCCGCCGCCGACGCCGCAGCCCGAGACGACCGAGACGTCGCGGAAGGTGGTCAGCCTGAAGATGCCCTTCATCCCCAGCCGCGGATTCCAGAAGTAGCGCTTGAGGTCGGCCGTGGAGCGCGGGAACTCGTCGTCGGCGAAGCGCCTGCCGCACTCCAGCACGCCCACCGCGTAGCCCTTCTCGGACAGGCGCAGCGCCGAGACGCTGCCGCCGAAGCCGGAGCCGATCACCAGCCAGTCGTAGTCGAAGCCCTCCGCAGCACGCATCTCGTTCGCCCCCTCCGAGGCCGCCCGCATGTTAGCTGGCACTGGCCGGGCGGCCAAACAGCGCCGGCCGCAGCGCCGGGCGCGGTCTCGTGAAGAACGGCGCCCGCCTGCCGATCACCGGGGCGAGAGGCTAGATTCCCGGTGGCCTCGCATGAGCGTGCACGAACGATCCGAAAACCCAGAAGGGCACCGCCCGCGGCGCGTGATCACGACGTCGGAGGCGTCTCTGGAGCGCCTCGACGCCGAGCGGGACACGGTCGTCCGGCTCACGATCCCGCAGGCCGAGCAGCTGCGACGCATCGAGGCCGACGCGCGCGACGGTGCGCGTGCGGCGACGGCGCTGCGCGCCGGGGACTAGCCCGCGCCGCGGATGGGCGAGCTCGCCGAGCCGCTGCGGCCCGTGCGCGTGGTGCGCCAGCCGGGGCGCTATCACCCGCTCGCGGGCTTCTCGTGCGGCGCGGGCGAGGATCCGTGGGACCGGCACGTCAACAAGGTCGTCCAGCGCCTGGCCAGCGAACAGGCGATCCCGCAGACGCTCGCCGTGCTCGAGGACGACGAGGGCGAGCTGGTGGGCATCTGCAGCTTCTGGCCCCGCGATCTCCTGCTTCCGTTGCGGCGCGAGCCCCTGCTCGAGATCCCCTACATCAACGCGCTCGGGATCGACCGGCGGTTCCAGGGCGTCGGGCTGCGCGACGGCGCGCGACCCGCCGACGTGCTGCTGGCGGGCGTGCTCGATGTGATCCGGACGATGCACGGCGGCGCAGCGCCCTACGTGTACGCGCTGGTGGCAGCCGGGAACACCCGTGCGCACGCGCTCTTCGCCCGTCACGGCTTCGGCGAGCTGAGTGCGCTCCGCGAGGGTGGAGAGGCGATCAGGATCCGCGCGCCGGATTGATCGGCCCCCACGCCGCCACGCTATATTCTCTGAAGTAATGGCGGCTGGGAGGGTGACAAACAGGCCCTGCGGCGGGCGCTACAGCGACATCGTGGCGTCGATCGGGAACACGCCCCTGGTGGAGCTCTCGCGGCTCTCGCCGAAGCC
>JAICYC010000102.1 GCA_025934395.1 Solirubrobacteraceae bacterium
GGGACGCCGGGGCCGAACAGCGACAGCACGCCGTCGATGTCGACCATCAGCAGGGGCCTAGTGTCGATCGGCACGCGTTCCTGGGAGTTCTGCCCGTCGGAGAGGGGTGGCATGCAGCCCTTTACGCCCTCTGCTGTACGTGTGAGCACCTCTTTAGCTTGCACACAGGTGAAGGCGGGTACCCTGCCGAGGACGGACGATCAGCCTACGTTGCCGCCTCGGAGTAAAGCAGCGCGCCCCCTCGGCCGATTGCCATACCCGTCAGCACGTAGCTCCTCCCCACCATGACCCTGGATCTCGGCATATTCCTCGCCCTCGCCTGCGCCTTCGTGGCGAACCTGGGCTTCTTCTTCAAGTACCGCGGCGCCAACGAGGTGCCCCGCGTGGAGGTCCTGCACCCGCTGCGCTCCGCCCGGGCGCTGTACTCGTCCAGGTGGTTCACGCTGGGGATGCTCACCGCGACGGGCAGCTGGGGCCTGCACGTGGGCGCGCTCGCACTCGCCCCGATGTCGGTGGTCCAGGTTGCGCTCGCCGCGGGCGTGGTGTTCATCGCGGTGATGGCAGACCGCCTGTTCGGCTTCGCCGTCGGCAAGCGCCAGTGGCTCGGCCTGTTCCTCACCGCCGCCGGCCTCGTGCTCCTCGGCGTGACCCTCCCGGTGGTCCACGGCGCGCACTCGCACTTCACCGACCCGGCGATGATCTCCTTCGAGGCGGGCCTGTTCTTCCTCGGCGGCCTGCTGATCATGGGCCCGCGGATGGGTGGGCCGGTCGAGCACCACGGCGTGATGCTCGGCGCGGCAGCAGGCATCCTCTTCGGGGTCTCCGACACCGCGATCAAGGCGCTCACCGGCATCACCGGCGCGCACGGCTTCATGGGCCTGCTGCTGAGCCCCTGGCTCGCAGTCGCGCTCGCCGCCTCGGTCGTGGCCTTCTACGCCTCCGCGCGCGGACTGCAGGACGGCGAGGCGGTGCCCGTGATCGCGGTCACCGGCACGGCCGCCAACATCGCAGGGATCGCCGGCGGCATCGTCGTCTTCGGCGACCCGATGGCGGGCAGCCCGATCGGCGTTGTCCTCCAGGCGTTCGCTTTCGTGCTCGTGATCGTCGCCTCCGCGATGATGCCCGCGCCCGTCAGCGCCGCGAGCTCCGCGCAGTCCGCGTAGCGTCCGGCACGAGAGCTCCGCAGCCGGCGCGCTGCTAGCATCTGCGCCCCAATGCCGACCACCTCGCAACTCGTGCGCAAAGGGCGCGTGGCGCCCAAGAAGAAGCTCGCCACACCCGGTCTGAAGTCCGGCAAGGGCCGCAAGAAGAAGGTTGCTGCGCCGCAGCGCCGCGGGGTGTGCACGCGCGTGTACACCACCACCCCGAAGAAGCCCAACTCCGCCCTGCGCAAGGTCGCGCGCGTGCGCATCTCGGGCTCGATCGAGGTGACCGCGTACATCCCAGGCGAGGGGCACAACCTCCAGGAGCACTCCGTGGTGCTCGTGCGCGGAGGCCGCGTGAAGGACCTCCCGGGTGTGCGCTACAAGGTCGTGCGAGGCACGCTCGACGCAGCCGGCGTGAGCGATCGCAAGAAGGCCCGCTCGCAGTACGGCGTGAAGAAGAAATAGATGCCGCGCCGCGCAGCCGCCCAGATCCGCCCGCTCGAGGCGGACCCCATCCACCGCTCGAAGCTCGTCCAGCAGGTCATCAACAAGGTGATGCTCGACGGCAAGAAGTCCACCGCCGAGCGGATCGTCTACGACGCGCTCGCGATCCTCGCTGAGCGCAGCGACAAGAACCCCGTGGAGACGCTCGAGGCGTCGATCAAGGTGCTCACGCCCAGCCTCGAGGTCAAATCCCGTCGCGTCGGCGGCGCCACCTACCAGGTGCCCGTCGAGGTCGCCCCGCGCCGTGCCCGCACCCTCGCGGTCCGCTGGCTCGTCGAGTTCGCCCGCCAGCGTCGCGAGAAGACGATGGCCCAGCGTCTCGCCAACGAGCTGATGGACGCACAGTCCCAGCAGGGGGGCGCGTACAAGCGCAAGGACGACATCTATCGCATGGCGCAGGCGAACAAGGCCTTCGCCCACTACCGCTGGTGAGCAGCGGCCGCGCCTGAGGGCGCCTGGTGGAGGGTCGGCCGGAGGGTGCGCCGGCCTGCAACGAGTTGATTGTGCAGGTGTGTCACACAATCGTCGCGTTTCGCGGCGACGCGCCCACCCACGCTCCCGATCGAAGAACGAGAGAGCCGCGGCTGTGGGCCGGCCCGGTCGGCCGGGGGGTTGAAGAAAAAGCTTAGGTACCTAAACTTTCGGTACCTAATGGCCGATCACAGCGACATGGGCGGCGAGCTCGGCTCAGGCGCTGCGGGGGCGGCCCCCGCGCAGGCTTCCGATCGGATCGAGAAACACGTGTGGGTGATCTCGGGGGTGGTGATCCTCGGGATGATCATGTCGATCCTCGACACGACGATCGTCAACGTGGCGCTGGATCGCCTCGGCAGCGACCTGCACAGCCCGATCTCGCAGGTGCAGTGGGTGGTGACGGGCTACCTGCTCGCGCTCGGCGCGGTGATCCCGATCAGCGGCTGGGCGGCGCGCCGCTACGGCGCCAAGCAGGTGTACCTCGTCTCGCTGCTGCTGTTCACGCTCGGCTCGGTCGCGTGTGGCCTGTCCAGCTCGCTTGCCGCGCTGGTGATCTTCCGCGTGCTCCAGGGCATCGGCGGCGGCATGATCATGCCGCTCGCGCAGCTGATCATGGCGCAGGTGGCGGGGCCGAAGCGGATGGGGCGCGTGATGGGCGTGGTCTCGATGCCGGCGATGCTCGCGCCGATCTTCGGCCCGGTGGTGGGGGGCATCATCCTGCAGAACCTCCACTGGTCGTGGATCTTCTTCGTGAACGCGCCGATCGGCGCGGTGGCGCTGTGGCTCGGCTACAAGCTGCTGCCGCACACCGACTCGGGCGAGGCGGGCCCGCTCGACCGGATCGGACTCGTGCTGCTGCCCGTGGGGTCGGCTGCGACGATCTACGGCGTGAGCGAACTCGGCTCGGGCGCTGCGCTCGGCTCGCGCAACGTCCTGCTCCCGCTCGTCGTGGGGGTCGTGATGAGCGCGGTGTTCCTGTGGCACGCGCGGCGCGCGGAGCGCCCGCTGCTCGACGTGCGGCTCTACAGCAACCGAGTCTTCGCGGGTGCCTCGGCGACGACCTTCTTCCTCGGCGCGGCGCTGTTCGGGGCGATGATCCTCGTGCCGCTCTACTACCAGAACGTCCGCGGCGCGAGCGTGATCGACACGGGCCTGCTCAACGGTCCCCAGGGTCTCGGTGCGCTCGTGGCCATGCCGATCGCGGGGCGCCTCACCGAGCGCTTCGGTGGCGGCAGGATCGCGATCGTGGGCGTGACGACGCTGTGCCTGTCCACTTTGCCGCTCGCGTTCGTGGGCGCGCACACCTCCGAGGTCCTGATCTCGCTCGTGCTGGTCGTGCGCGGCCTGTCGATCGGCTTCTCGTTCATGCCGGCGATGACCGCTGCGTTCGCGGTGCTGCGGCCGGAGCAGCTCTCGGACGCGACGCCCCAGCTGAACGTGGTGATGCGGCTCGGCAGCGCGGTCGGGGTGGCGGTGCTCGCGGTGGTGCTGCAGCGCGCCTCCGCGCATGTCCATGGCAGGGCGGACCTCGCGCACGCGTTCGGGCACACCTACTGGTGGGGTCTGGGCATCGCGCTGCTCTCGCTGATCCCGTGCCTGCTGCTGCTCAAGGCAGAGCGTCCAGCGCAGACCGCCGCACACGCGTCCTCCGAGGAGGAGCGCCGGCTGCGCGCGGAGAGCGCAATCGAGGCGGGCATCTGAGGAGCGGGCGGTGTCTGCGAGCACGGCAACCCCATCACCGACGCGCGCCGCCGCAGCGGGCTCCTCACCCGAGCTGACGGCGCTGGGCGTCGCGTTCCGCCGACTGTCCCGCGCGCTCAACCGCCTCCGCGGGCGCGACACCCACCTCGAGGGGACCGAGCTGAGCCACGCCCAGTTCCAGCTGCTCATCGAGCTGGACGAGCGCGGCGAGCTGCCCGCGGGCGAGCTCGCAGCCGCCGCCCAGCTCGCCCCGGGGACGGTCACGCAGATGCTCGACGCCCTCGCCGAGAGCGGACACGTGGAACGCGTGCGGCTCGACACCGACCGTCGCGTGGTGGTCACCCGCCTGACCTCCGCGGGCGCGCGTCAGATCGAGGCCAAGCGAGCAGCCTGGCAGTCGCGTTGGGAGGACGCCCTCGCCGGTCTCTCCAAGCGCGATCTCGCGGCTGCGACGAACGTGCTCGAGCGGCTCGGCGCGATGTTCGAAGAGGGCGAGGAACGGGTGCCGCGAGGTCCGCAGGATGGGCGTCCGGAACGCAGGAAGCCGCGCTAGAAGCCCGAATCCCTTTGCTATCATCGCCTCCAGTCGCGGGCGCGAGCGCGAGCTCGCCTGCGCCAAGCACGATGGAGACCTCGGGCAGATAACGAAGCGGACCGGTCCTGCATCGACCTGTAGCGCGCGCGGGCCCGAGAGGCCCGTTTTTTTTCCCCAGCCCCCACCAGGAAAACCACTCCCATGCCACGCAAGTTCTCGCTCGAAAAGACCCGCAACATCGGGATCATGGCGCACATCGACGCCGGCAAGACGACGACGACCGAGCGCATCCTCTACTACACCGGCCGCACCTACAAGATCGGCGAGGTGCACGAGGGCGCCGCGGTGATGGACTGGATGGAGCAGGAGCAGGAGCGCGGGATCACGATCACCTCCGCTGCGACCACCGCGCAGTGGAAGGATCACCGCATCAACATCATCGACACGCCCGGCCACGTCGACTTCACCGTCGAGGTGGAGCGCTCGCTGCGCGTGCTCGACGGCGCGATCGCGCTGTTCGACTCGGTCGCCGGGGTCGAGCCCCAGTCCGAGACGGTGTGGCGCCAGGCGGACAAGTACGGGGTGCCGCGGATCGCCTACATCAACAAGATGGACCGCACCGGCGCGGACTTCGCGCAGGGCGTGCAGACGATGATCGACCGCCTCGGCGCGCACCCGGTGCCGGTGCAGCTGCCGATCGGCGCCGAGGGCGAGTTCGCCGGCGTCGTCGACCTGGTGACGATGAAAGCGATCGTCTACAAGGACGACCTCGGCAAGGAACAGGAAGAAACGGAGATCCCCGCCGAGCTCGCCGACGAGGCGGCCGCCGCGCGCGAGCACCTGCTCGAGGAGGTCTCCCACTACGACGACGCGCTGCTCGAGCTGATCCTCGAGGAGTCCGACGTCCCCGAGGACGTGCTCAAGCACGCGATCCGCAACGCAACGCTCTCGACGAAGCTCACGCCCGTGCTGTGCGGCTCGTCGTTCAAGAACAAGGGCGTGCAGCCGCTGCTGGACGCGGTGATCGACTACCTGCCCTCGCCGCTGGACGTGCCGCCGGTGAAAGGCACCGAACTGATCAAGGGCGAGGAGCAGGAGCGCGAGGCGGTGCGCAACGCCGACGACAGCGAGCCGTTCTCCGCGCTCGCGTTCAAGATCGCAGCCGACCCCTACGTGGGCAAGCTGACCTACTTCCGCGTCTACTCCGGCCGCTTGGCCGCCGGGTCGCGCGTGCTCAACGTGGGCACCGGGCGCACCGAGCGGATCGGGCGCATCCTGATGATGCACGCCAACGACCGCGAGGAGGTCGAGGAGGTCTACGCGGGCGACATCGCCGCCGCGGTGGGCATCAAGCAGGTGATCACCGGCGACACGCTCGCCGCCCCCGACGCGCCGATCCGCCTCGAGAACATCGTCTTCCCCGAGCCCGTGATCAAGGTGGCGGTCGAGCCCAAGACGAAGGCCGACCAGGAGAAGATGTCGATCGCCCTCGGCCGCCTCGCCGAGGAGGACCCGACCTTCCAGGTCCGCACCAACGAGGAGACCGGCCAGACGGAGATCTCCGGCATGGGCGAGCTCCACCTCGAGGTGCTCGTGGACCGCATGAAGCGCGAGTTCGGCGTAGAGGCGAACGTGGGCCGCCCGCAGGTCTCCTACCGCGAGACGGTGCGCGGCACGGTCGAGAAGATCGAAGGCAAGTTCGTGCGCCAGACGGGTGGCTCGGGCCAGTTCGGGGTGGTGTTCATCGATCTGGAGCCGCACCCCGGCGAGGGCTTCGAGTTCGTCAACAAGATCAAGGGGGGCGCGATCCCCTCCGAGTACATCCCCGCCGTGGAGAAGGGCGTCCAGGAGGCGCTCGAGAACGGCGTCAAGGCCGGCTACCCGATGGTGGACGTGAGGGTGACGCTCACCGACGGCAAGTACCACGACGTGGACTCCTCCGAGATCGCGTTCAAGGTCGCAGGCTCCCTCGCGCTCAAAGAGGCCGCCAAGCGCGCCAAGCCGGTGCTGCTGGAGCCGATCTTCTCCGTCGAGGTGGTCACCCCCGAGGAGTTCCTCGGCGGTGTGATCGGCGACCTGAGCTCCCGGCGCGGCCGCGTGGAAGGCCAGGAGCAGCGGGGCAACGCGCTCGCCGTGAGCGCGCGCGTGCCGCTCTCGGAAATGTTCGGGTACGCGACCGACCTGCGCTCCAACACCCAGGGTCGCGCCAACTACACGATGCAGTTCGACGCCTACGACGAAGTGCCGCCGAACATCGCGGAGAAGATCGTCGAAGAGCGCACGGGCGAGCCCGTGCCCGCCTGAGATGCACGTGAGCAGTTCGCGATACTGCGTCCTCGGTAGCTCGCGTACGTCCGTACGCCACGGGCGCGAGTAGTCAGCACACACGGATCACCGCAGTTAGATAGATTTCCCCGGTTCGCCCGCAGAGCGGCGGACCTACAAGCCGATACAGGAGCGAACAGAAAGTGGCGAAGGAGAAGTTCGAGCGCGACAAGCCGCACGTGAACGTCGGGACGATTGGTCACATCGACCATGGCAAGACGACGCTGACCGCTGCGATCACGACGGTGCTGGCCGAGAAGGGCGGCGCCGAGGCGCGCAGCTTCGAGGAGATCGACAACGCGCCCGAGGAGAAGGAACGCGGGATCACGATCGCCACTTCGCACGTCGAGTACCAGACCGAGAACCGGCACTACGCACACGTGGACTGCCCCGGTCACGCCGACTACGTCAAGAACATGATCACCGGCGCGGCGCAGATGGACGGCGCGATCCTCGTGGTGTCGGCTGCCGAC
>JAICYC010000114.1 GCA_025934395.1 Solirubrobacteraceae bacterium
CACGGGGGCGGGCTCGGTGGTGCGCTCCAGGCGCCCGCGCGCGAGCAGCAGCGGCTCGGCGCGGGCGAGCAGCCGGTGGCGCTCGTAGACCGCGCGGGGCACGATCAGGTTGACGGTGCCGAACTCGTCCTCGAACAGCAGGAACATCGTCCCGTGGGCTGTGCCGGGTCGCTGGCGCGCGATCACCAGGCCCGCCACGGCCACCTCGCCGCCGCTGGGCAGGCGGCGCAGGTGGGCGCTCGTGGCGAGCTTGGGGACGGTGAGGCGGTCGCGCAGGATCGCGATCGCGTGGTCTCCGATCGTCACGCCGCTGGTGGAGTAGTCGGCGATCAGTCGCTGCCAGCGCCCGAGCGGGCGCAGGCGCGGCGCTGCGGGCGGCGTGATCGGCAGGGCGAGCTGCGTGCTCTGCCCGTCGGGCGCGCTCAACGCGGGGTCGATCAGCCCCAGCCGCCACAGCGCCTCGCGCCGTTCGAGCCCGTCGGCGAGGCTGTCGCAGGCGCCCGACCAGGCGAGCTGTTCGAGCGTGACCGCGCGCACGCCCGCGCGCGCGGCGAGATCGCCGAGGTCACGGTAGGCGCCCCCACGCTCCCGCTCGGACACGAGCTGCTGCGCTTCGGCGGCGGCCACCCCCTTGACGTAGCCGAGCCCGAGACGCACCTCGCCGTCCTGCACAGCGCACAGGACCTGGGAGGCGTTCACGTCCAGACCGCGCATCCCGATGCCGCGATGCGCGGCCTCGTGCACGAGGCTGTCGGGGGCGTAGAAGCCCATCGGCTGCTCGTTGAGGAGCGCACACAGGAACTCGGGCCCGAAGTGGATCCGCAACCACGTGGACTGGTAGGCGAGCAGGCCGAACGCGGCGCTGTGGGCCTTGGGGAAGCCGAAGCCGGCGAAGCCCACGATCATCGTCCACACCCGTTCGGCGACCTCCTCCGTCGCGCCGGCATGGGCGACCGCGCCCGCGATGAAGCGCGTGCGGTGGCCCGCGAGCATCTCGTGCGAGCGCTTGCGGCTCATCGCCCTGCGCAGGCCATCCGCCTCCCCGGGGGTGAAGCCCGCGAACGCTTCGGCGACCTGCATCACTTGGTCCTGGAAGATGATCGTGCCGAGCGTCTCGCGCAGCACGGGCTCGAGCGCGGGGTGCTCGTAGGGGATCTCATAGCTCGGATCCGCGCGCAGCCGCTGGCGGCGCTGGATATAGGGGTTCACGGCGCCGCCCTGGATCGGCCCGGGACGCACGATCGCGACCTGGATGGTGAGGTCCTCGAGGTTCTGCGGGCGGGTGCGCAGCAGCGACTGCATCTGCGCACGGCTCTCGATCTGGAAGACGCCCACCGTGTCTGCGGCGCGGATCGCCCTGAAGGTCTCCTGGTCGTCGTAGGGGATGCGCGACAGGTCGATCCGTTCACCGCGGGTGCGCGCGACCTCCTCCACGCAGCGCTCCACCGCGGAGAGCATCCCCAGCCCCAGCAGGTCGATCTTCAGGAAGCCGGCGTCTGCACAGGAGTCCTTGTCCCACTGCACCATCTGCCTGCCCTCCATCGCTGCGGGCACGATCGGGCAGCAGTCGATCAGCGGCCGCGTGGAGATGATCATCCCGCCGGAGTGCTGGGAGAGGTGGCGCGGCAGCCCCTGCGCCTCCTCCACGAGGCGCCCGAGCCAGCGCCAGCGCGGTGAGCGCGTGACGCCCTCGCGTGCGCGGGGGCCGTCTGGATCGACCGGCTCTGTGACCTCGCCGATCCCGGCGTCGGGCCCCGGCCCGAAGCGCTCGGCTCCCCGCGCGAGGCGCTCGATCTCGCCGGCGGGCAGGCCGAGCACCTTGCCGAGCTCGCGGATCGCGCCGCGCGCGCGGTAGGTGGGGAACGCGGCCACGAGCGCGGAGCGCTCGTGGCCGTAGCGCTCGTGCACGCGCGGGATCAGGCGCTCGCGCACGTCGCGCGGGAAGTCGAGGTCGATGTCGGGCAGCCCGCTGAGGTCCTCGTGCAGGAAGCGGCCCAGCGCGAGCTCGTTGGCGACGGGGTCGATGTGGGAGAGGCCCGTGAGGTAGCAGACGAGAGACGACACCGAGGATCCCCGCCCCCGCCCGGGCGCGAGCAGTGCCCGCACCGAGTCGGCGCCGCGCACCTCCACCGCGACCTCGCGCGCGAGCTCGAGCATGTCGTGGTGGAGCAGGAAGAAGCCCGCGAGCCCGAGCCGGTCGATCACCGCGAGCTCCTCCTCCAGGCGCGCGGCGGCCTCGGAGCGATCCGCGCGGCGTACGTCGGAGGCGGCCTGCGAGTGGCCCGCCTGTCCGTAGCGCTCGTGCAGGCGCGCCCAGCACAGCTCCGAGAGGCGACGCGAGGATCCGTCGTCCTCGGAGCCGGGATAGCGGTAGCCGAGATCCCTGCTCAGGTCGAACTCCAGGCGCTCGGTCAGCGCCAACGTCTCGCGCACAGCCTCGGGATGGTCGGCGAAGCGCTCCGCCATCGCCCTGGGAGTGCTCAGCACGTGGCTGTGGTTGCCGCGCCGCAGCGGCTCGGAGGCGTCGAGCGTGGCGTGGTTGCGCAGCGCCACGAACGCGTCCTGCAGCTCGGCGCGGGAGCGCGCGTGTGCGTGTACGTCGCCGCTGGCCACGCACCTGACGCCCAGGCGCCGCGCGAGCGCGGTCAGCATCCGGTTGCGTGCGCGGTCATCGCGCGCGTAGGGACGCTGCAGCTCCACGTACAGGTCCTGCGGACCGAACGCGTCGAGCAGCAGGCGCGCGCTGTCCTCGCGACGGATGCCGTGCGTGGCGCAGCCGGTCAGGCATACGAGCCCCTCGGCGTGCTCGGCGACAGCGCGCAGGCGCACCGCCGGCTCGCCCAGGACCCGGCGGCCGGGCCCCTCGCGCGTGTGCTCGTGCGCGAGCGTGAGGATCCTGCACAGGTTGCGCCAGCCCTGCTCGTCGCGCACGAGCAGGGTGAGGTGACGGGTGCTGGCGGGCTCTCCCGGGCTCGGGCATGCGGCGCCGTGCGCTGCGGCGGGCTCCTCGATCACGTCCACCTCCGCGCCGTGGATCGCGCGCACGCCACATTCCGGGGCGGCCTGGGCGAGCTCCATCGAGCCCGACACGCCGTTGTGGTCGGTCAGCGCGAGCGTCTCGTGGCCGAGCTCCGCCGCGCGCAGGGCGAGCTCGGAGGGCAGCGACACGCCGTCCAGGAAGGAGAAGGCCGAGTGGGCGTGCAGCTCCGCGTATGGCGGGGTGCCTGCCTGTCCTTGCTTGCCTGTCCTTGCTTGACGAGGGCCGAGGGCCATCAGCCCGCCTGCACGAACCAGCGGCCGCTGCACAGGTCGTGGAAGACGACCACGTTGCGCCCGCGCACCCCGACCAGCTCCCAGTAGCGGCGGCGGAGCGGGCGTGCGGTCCACCAGCGGTCCTCCACCAGCCACGACTCGCGCAACGACTCGACCGCTTCGCCGTCCACCTGGCCCGGGCAGCCGGGGCGGTCGGGGTCGAATCGCACTTGCGCGGGTCGCGGAGAGTTCAGCGCGCGCACCGTCGTCACTCCGGGATCGGCGCGAGCACCACGCGCCGCTCGGGCACGCGCGAGAGCGGATCCACGCACACAGCGCGCAGCGCCGCCTCCGATCCGGCGACTGCGCGCATCTGGGCGACCGCTTCCCGCAGTCGCGCCGCGCGGTCGTCGCGGCCCTGGTCGAGCAGCGTGCCCTGCTCGCTGCCGGGAGGACCGAAGCGATCGACGGTCAGGCGCAGCCCCGACGCGGGCGCGGGCAGCAGCAGCAACCGCACAGACAGCGCGAGCCGGATGCGCTCGGGGTCGCTGAGCGCCTCGCGGAACACCACGCGCTCGCGCCAGGCGCCACCGGCGACCAGCCGCGCCGAGAGCGTCACCGCCCGCAACGTGCGACCGCGGCGCTCGCGGCGGGCGAGCAGTCGGTTGACGAGCACCCCGAGCACACGCTGCAGCGCCGAGCCCGAGCTGGCTTCGCCGACGTCCATCGACTCGCGCAGGCGCTCCTCCAGACGCCGCTCGCGCGGCGGATCGTCCTGCGCGCACGCGAGCCGGTGGGCGAGCGCGCCGGCCGTGCCGAAACGGTCCGCGAGCGCGGCCCGTCCGAGCCGCTCGAGCTCCCCCAGCGTGCGCAGCCCCAGGCGCTGCAGCGGCGCCACCAGCGCAGCGGTCTCCTCCCTGAAGCCGAGCAGCGTGATCGGCCGGCTCGCGAGCCAGCGCCGTGCGCGGGAGCCCTCGAGCAGCAGGGGACGACCGGAGCGCACCGCGAGCGCCGCCGCCAGCGCGCAGAAGCGCGTCGGCCCGCCGCCGAGACGCAGGGAGCTCCCGAGCGCCTCGCGCGCAGCCGTGAGCGTGGCCTCCCTGCCGCCGTACATGCGCTCGAGCCCCTGCGTGTCGAAGTACGCGAGGCCGGGCGCGGCCGCTTCAACGCCCGCGCCGATCGACTCGAGCGAGCGGACCTGGTGCTCCCAGACCTCCGCCACGCGCATCGGATCGGCCGGGAGCAGCATCAGCCCCGGGCAGCGCGCCAGCGCCTCGCCGAGCAGCATCCCCCGCCTCACACCCGATGCCTCGGCCGTTCCCGAGACCTCCCCCACCCGCTGTTCGGCCCCGACGGGCGGCGCCAGCGCGAGCGCCCGACCCGCCAGCGACTGGTGCGCAACCGAGCCCTCCCCCGCCGCCACCGCGAGCTCGAACCGGGGGAAGTGGGCACAGACGATCATGCGAACATATGTTCGCATACCGGTCAAGGACCGCGCCGCCCGAGCGCTCCTGGCCTAGAGGTCCTGCACCCTCAGCGAGGGACGTTCCCCGCGCGCGGAAGCCCGAAACGGCGTGTCAGGATGGCTGCGATCCGGTGCTGGCCCACGGGGAGCGCCCCGTCGTCCAGTCCGGTCAGGTTCAACACACGCTGTAGGCCGGGCTTGGTGGGCCGGATCAGTGTCAGTGCTGTCCTTCGCTCCTGGCAGCGGTTGGCGGCGACGACCAGGGTCTGCAGTCCGATCGAGTCGATGAAATCGAGGTCGGCCAGGTCGATGACGAGCTGCCGCGTGCCGTCATCACAGGCGTCGCAGATCGCCGCTTCCAGGATCGGGGCGACAGCGAGGTCCAGCTCGCCGCTCAGGCGTATGGAGCGGCTTTCGCCGTCCTGCTCTTGGAGGATTTCGAACGGTCGGCCCGGCACTTCCCGCGTGACCTGTCGGGGATCTCGCGCGGCGCGGCAACTCTACCCGGAAGCGTTCCGCCAGTCCACCCCTGCTTGCCAAGCGAAGCGTTGCCCGCCCAAAGCGCAACGCATCACACGCGCAGCAACAGCGCAACGAGGAAGGCCTCCGAAACGGGGCCGCTGCCGGCCCGGGCGCGCGACCAGCGAGGCGGCGGGGGCGGAGCCGGCGGCCTGCAGGCAGCCGCCGCGAAG
>JAICYC010000001.1 GCA_025934395.1 Solirubrobacteraceae bacterium
GGCCGGAGACGACTTTGTAGGGGACGATCGACTCCTCCTCGCGCACCTCGGCCTCCTTGCGGCCCATGAAGCGCTTGATCGAGAAGATCGTGTTCTGGGGGTTGGTGACGGCCTGGCGCTTTGCCACCGTGCCGACGAGGCGCTCGCCGGAGGACGTGAACGCGACCACGGACGGCGTCGTGCGCCCGCCCTCGGCGTTCTCGATCACGGTCGGCTCGCCACCCTCCAGCACGGCCATGCACGAGTTCGTCGTGCCGAGGTCGATGCCTATGGTCTTCGCCATTGAGTTTGCTCCTTGAGGTGGGGCTTTCTAAAATCTGAGTCAGATTATGGCAGATTTTATGCCCCGCTTCAAGCAGGCAAAAGCCCTGCAAACGGGGATGACGCGATGAGATCGGGAGGAAGGGCTCGGCGGAAGGGCCCGCCCGGAGGGCCCTGTCTCGCGGCGCGACGCCGGCCGCCCCGGGCGGAGACCGCGTCCCGGGCGCCCGCCGGCTAGCTGTAGTTCCTGAGCACGTTGTTCATCCGGTCCTCCTTGGAGGCTGGTGGTGTCGAAGCCCCAGTACCAAGGAGAAACCGGATGAAGCTGCACGGTAATGCTGCTCTGTCATTTAGGCAGCGGGAGCGGATGGTTCGTCGCGTTGTCGATCAGGGGTGGTCGTTGAGGGAGGCTGCCTTGGCGGCTGAGGTCAGCGTTCGCACGGCGGGGAAGTGGGTGGCGCGTTATCGCGCCGAAGGGTCTAGCGGGCTGTTGGATCGCTCCTCGGCGCCGCTTTTCGTTGCCAATCGCAGCGATGAGCAGCTGGTGGCGGCGATCGTGGCGTTGCGTCGGTTGCGGTTCACGGGCCCGGAGATCGCTGAGGTGTTGGGTCGGCCGGTCTCGACGGTGTCGGGGATCTTGACCAGGATCGGGATGGGCCGCCTGGGCCGGCTGGGACTCGAGCCCGCTGAGCGCTATGAACGCTCGGTCCCGGGAGAGCTGATCCACATTGATGTCAAGAAGCTCGGCAGGATCCAGGGCGAGCGGGCAAGCGGATCACCGGCGTCAAACGAAACCATGAGCCAAGGCGAACCGACCGGGACGGGATCGAACGCCGGATCATCGGCTGGGAGTGCGTGCACATCGCGATCGATGACGCCACCCGCCTCGCCTACGCAGAGGTGCTCCCGGACGAGAAAGCCACCACGGCGATCGGGTTCCTCAAACGAGCTCTGGCGTTCTTTGCGCGCCACGGGATGAAGGTCCGAGAGCTGCTGACCGACAACGGCGCGCCCTACCGCTCGACAGTGCACGCGATTGCCTGCCGCACCCTTGGCATCCGCCACCTACGCACCAGGCCCCACCGGCCACAGACCAACGGCAAGGCCGAGCGGTTCATCCGCACCCTGCTCTCGGGCTGGGCCTACGGAGCCATCTACCGCAACAGCCAAGAGCGCACAGCGGCCCTTGACGGCTGGCTATGGACCTACAACCATCGACGCCCACACCAAGCAATCGGGCGCCAGACACCCATCACCCGCCTGAACAACCTGCTCGGGTCTTACAGCTAGCCGGCGGGCGCGACCGGCTCGTACCGGAGCGCCATCTCCAGCGCGAAACGCTGCTCGGGGTCCTCGAGCGAGTCGCCGAGCAGCTCCCGCAGCCGCGCCATGCGGTAGCGCACCGTCTGCGGGTGCACACCCAGCTCCGCTGCGATCGCGCCCTGCGCGCCGCGCAGGCGCAGCCACTGCAGAAGCGTCGCCTCCAGGCGCGCTCGGCTCGCGGCGGTCTGGCCGTCGAGCGGCGCGAGCAGCCGCGAGCGGAGCGCGGCGACGATCTCCGGCGCGGACCCGAGCGCGATCTCCGCGAGGCGCTCCTCGGCGATCACGAGCGGCCGCTGATCGGAGGCGAGGCGCAGGGCGTGGCGCGCGAGCCGCAGCGAACTGCGCGCGTCCCCGGGCGCGACCGTGGGGCCCACCGCGACGCGCAGGCCGAGATCGGCGGCGCCGGACGCCTCGCGCTCCAGCGCGGCCGGGTCGGGGACTATGAACCCGGTCATCTCTCCCGTGCGCACAGTGAGCGCGTCGCCGCTCAGCCGCCGCCGCGCGCGCTGCGGCTCGGCGCCGTCGACCGCGAGGCACGCCACGGCGCGCGGCAGCGGCCAGCGCGCCGCCTCCGCCGCGCGCGCGAGCTCCGCGTCGGCGAGGGGGCCCCCGGCGAGCAGCATCTCCACGAGCTCGGCGCGGCGGCGGTCGAGATCGCCCGCGTCGCTCAGCTGCGCGGCGGCGTAGCCCTCCACCGACTCGCCCGCGAGGCGATCGATGTACGCGAACATCGCCTCGGCGAGGTTGCGCTGCGTCTCGGGCGAGGCGCCCGCCCCGGCGGCGACGTCGCTCATGCGCCGCCACGCCATCCGCGCGCCCACGCGGTAGGCGGCCTGCAGCGCGTCGAGGCTGCGGCCGGCGCGGTACTCGCCGGCGCCGATCCGCCGGTACACCTCGCCGGTTGCAGCGGACTGCTCCTCGCCGATGAAGCGGCGGAGCGCGATCTCCGTGCCGGCCCTCACCGCCCGGCCGAACGCGCCCTCCATCGGACGCCGGTACGCGGCGACCTCGCGCTGGATCGCCGCGACGAGCTCGTCTGCGATCGCCGGCAGCGCCGCGCGGATCCGCTCCAGCGTTGCGTCGTCGAGCCAGTTATCTGTGTTCTCGACATAGTTTTTCCAACCAATATTCGCGGCCATCTGCCAAGAACATACCGCCGCGAGCGCATATCTTCGCCTCGTGGCCGCTTCCCCCGGCACGGCGCCGATGCAGCGCCCTGCGCAACCCCTGCCTCCGAGCACGGATTCCGCTCCCACCCCCGAGCGCACGATGAGCCGCCTGGAGCGCAACGCGAACATCGCTGCGGTGGTCGTTCCGTTCCTCGCGGTGCTCGGCGGCGCGGTGGTGCTGTGGAGACACTTCCTCGGACCGCGTGACCTCGCGATCCTCGCGGTGATGTACTTGCTGAGCGCGGGTGGCGTGACCGTCGGCTTCCATCGCCTGCTCACGCACCGCGCGTTCCAGACCCGGCCGTGGCTCCGCTACACGCTCGCCGTGCTCGGATCGCTCTCGGTCCAGGGCGGGGTCATCGACTGGGTGGCCGACCATCGCAAGCACCACACCTTCACCGACGAAGACGGCGACCCGCACAGCCCCCACGCGGGCGCGGGCGCTGGGCTGAGGGGGATGCTCACGGGTCTGTGGCACGCCCACGTGGGCTGGCTGTTCGAGACGCACGGGCAGGCGTCCTCGAAACGCTTCGCGCCCGATCTCGTGCAGGACCCGGTGATGCGCCGCATCAACCGGGGCTTCCCGCTGATCGCGCTCGCGAGCCTGCTGGTGCCGTTCCTGCTGGGCTTCGCGCTGAGCGGCGGCTCGCTCGTGGACGGGGGCCTCTCGGCGCTGCTGTGGGGCGGGCTGGTGCGGATCTTCCTCGTGCACCACGTCACGTGGAGCATCAACTCGATCTGCCACTTCTTCGGCCGGCGCCGGTTCGAGACCGACGACGAGTCCACCAACGTGTTCTGGCTCGCGCTGCCCTCGCTCGGCGAGGCGTGGCACCACAACCACCACGCGTTCCCCCGCTCCGCCTTCCACGGGCTGCGCTGGTACGAGCTCGACCCGTCCGGCTGGCTGATCCTCGGACTGGAGCGCGTGGGCCTGGCGTGGGACGTCGTGAAGGTGACGCCCGAGACCGCGCGGGCGAAGCTCGCCCGCGAGCGCGTCTGAGGCCGCCCGCCCACCGGGCGCACCGGCGCTCGCGCGGCGCTACCTTGTCTGCATGAGCGAGGCGGCGCTTCCCGCGATCAAGCCCCGGCTGCGCGGCGTCTCCCACGAGTACGCGTTCTTCGTCTCGCTGGCCACCGGCGCGGCGCTGATCGTGGCGGCCTCCGACGGCCGCGCACGCCTCGCCGCGGGGGTCTACGCGGTCGCGCTCTCCGCTCTGCTCGGCACGAGCGCGCTCTATCACCGCGTGACCTGGCGCCCGCGCGCACGCCGCTGGATGCGCCGCCTGGACCACTCGATGATCTTCGTGCTGATCGCGGGCACCTACACGCCGGTCGCGCTGCTCGCGCTGCACGGCTCGCTGGCGAGCACGATCCTGATCGTCGTGTGGGCGGGGGCGCTGGGCGGCGCGATCTTCAAGCTCGCATGGATCGACGCGCCCAAGTGGCTGCTCGCCGCGATCTACGTCGCGCTCGGCTGGGTGTCGGTGGCGATCTTCGGCCAGCTCCCCGCCGCGATCGGGTGGCTCGGCGTGGCGGGCCTCGCCGCGGGCGGGCTGCTCTACACGATCGGCGCGGTGGTCTACGCGAGCGGCCGGCCGAACCCGTGGCCGCGCGTGTTCGGCTACCACGAGGTGTTCCATGCGCTGGTGCTCGCCGCGGCGGCGCTGCACTACGCCGTGATCGCCTTCGACGTGCTGCCGCGCGGCTGAGCAGCGCGCCGCGCTCGGCGGGCCCACCCGCCGCCATCGCCCTACCCCCTCGTCCATCTAGACGAACAGCTTGCGGCTCGGGCACATCCGCGCCAGCGCGCACGCCCTGCACTGCGGCCGGCGGGCATGGCACGTGCGGCGGCCGTGGCGGAGCAGGTTGACGTGCAGCTCGAGCTCACTGCCGGCGGGCGTGAGCGCGAGCATCTCATCGTGGAGCTCCTCGAACGGCGCGAGGGGGCGCAGGAGCTCCAGGCGCATGCCCACGCGCGAGACGTGCGTGTCCACCGGCACGTCGTGGCGGCCGTAGGCGAACAGCAGCACGCACGCGGCGGTCTTGCGCCCGACACCCGGGAGGGCCACGAGGTAATCGCGCGCCTGCACCAGCGGCGCGTCCCTCAGCCAGTCCAGCGAGAGCTCGTGCGGGGGATCGCGGGGGTCGGCGGTGATCGCGCGCAGGATCGCCTGGATCCGCTGCGACTTGACCTTCGAGATGCCGCCGGGCCTGATCGCCTCCTCGACCTCCGCGACGGGCGCGTCGCGCACCTGCTCCCACAGCGGGAAGCGCTCGCGCAGGCGCAGGTAGGCCACGTCCCGGTTGCGGTCGTTGGTGGACTGCGAGAGCACCGTGAGCACGAGCTCGGCGAGCGGATGCCCGTGGGGCGCCATCGAGGGCACGCCGTAGACGTCGATCAGCCGCTCGCGTACGCGCGCCACCCGCGCGCGCGAGGGCACGCGCCACCGCTCGGCGGGTGTGAGCGTGCGCGCCGGCATCGCCCCACCGTACCCGGCTATATCCTCGCCGCGTGCCCGCGCCCCTCGACCCTCGGCACACGAGCGAGAACCACGGCGAGCTCGACGGGCTGCCCGTGTACTGGCGAGCAGCGCCCTCGCCGCCCGGTGAGGCCGTGCCGCTGTACCTGCACGGCGTGCCCACCAACTCCGACGACTGGCTGGGAATGCTCGAGCGCACCGGCGGGATCGCACCCGACCTGCCCGGGTTCGGGCGCTCCGGCAAGTCCGGGTCGCGCGCGTACACGATGGCCGAGTACGACCGCTTCATCGAGGGCTTCCTCGACATGCTCGGGATCGAGCGCGTGCGCCTGCTCGTGCACGACTGGGGCGGCGTGGGGCTCCTCTTCGCCCAGCGCCTGCCCGAGCGGATCGAGCGGGTGGCGGTCGTCAACGCCGTGCCGCTGCTGCCCGGCTACCGCTGGCACCGCACCGCGCGGATCTGGCGCACGCGGCTGCTCGGCGAGCTCTCGATGGGCACGATCGGCCCGGTGACGCTGCGGCTGCTCTCGCGCGAGTCGAACGTCACCCCCGGGCCGATGCCTAAGGACTGGCAGCGCAGCGTGCTCGAGCACTTCGACCAGGGCACCCAGCGCGCGATCCTGCGGCTGTACCGCAGCTCCCCGCCGGAGGCGCTCGCCGCCGCGGGCGCACGGCTCGGGACGCTCGACGTCCCCGCGCTGGTGGCCTGGGGGCTGCGCGATCCCTACATCCCCGCCCGATTCGGCCGCGCGTACGCGGAGGCGCTCCCGCGCGCGGAGCTGTTCGAGCTGGACGACGCCGGCCATTGGCCGTGGCTCGACCGGCCCGACCTGCTCGACCGGCTCGCGGCGTTCATGAGCGGGTGAGCAGCGCGGCGCTCAGCGCGGGTGCGGGTGCGGAGGTGAGCGCGCCGCGCGGCGCGCTCGCGTGGGTGCCCGCGTGGGCGCTCACCGCCGTGCTGGGGCTCGCCTACGTGATCGCCGCGCCGCCGGCGCCCGACCTCGCAGCCGCGAGCTACCGCAGCTGGCTGCTCTCCACCTCCGGCTTCACGCTGTGGGACAACGGCTGGTACGGCGGCCACCACCTCCCCGCCTACTCGCTGCTCGCACCGGCGCTCGGCGCGCTCGTCGGGCCGCGCCTGCTCGCCGCCGCGTCGATGGCGCTCGCGACCGCGCTGTTCACGGCCGTGATCCGCGGCCGCTTCCCCCACCGGTCGGTGCGGATCGCCTCGTGGTGGTTCGCCGTCGGCGCGTCGATCGCGCTGCTCTCCTGCCGCGTGCCGTTCGACCTCGGGCTCGCGCTCGCGCTCGGCGCGCTGCTCCTCGCCCAGCGCGGGCGGCTGCTGCTCGCCGGCGCGCTCGCCGCGCTCGCCGCGGTGGCGAGCCCCGTCGCGGGCGCGTTCCTCGCGCTCGCGCTCGTGACGTGGGGCCTGCTGGCCCCCGGGCGCAGACGCGCGCTCGCCGCGCTCACGCTCGCGGTCCTCGTGCCCGTCGGAGCGCTCGTGCTCGTGTTCCCCGAAGGCGGCAGCCAGCCGTTCGTCGCCTCCGCCTTCTACCCCGCGCTGGCGGGCGTGATCGCGATCGCGCTGCTGATCGGGCGCGCCGAGCCCGAGCTGCGCCTCGGGGCGTGGCTGTACGCGCTCGCGATGACCGCCTCCTACCTCGTGCCGAGCGCGATGGGCGGCAACGCCGACCGGCTCGGGGCGCTGGCGGCGGGACCCGTGGCCGCGTGCGCGCTCGCGGGGCATCCGGACCGTCGCCGGCGCGTCGCGCTCGCGGTTCTCGCCCCGTTCCTGCTCTACTGGCAGGCCAACGCGCCCGTGGCGGACTTCTCCAACGCCGTCTCGGATCCCGCCGTCAACGAGTCCTACTACGCGCCGCTGCTCTCGGAGCTGCGGGCGCTGCACGTCGGCTACGACGCCACGCCCGCACGCGTCGAGGTGGTGCCGAGCGCCGATCACTGGGAGGCGCGCTGGGTGGCGCCCGCCACGATGATCGCGCGCGGGTGGGAGCGCCAGCTCGACCGCTACCGCAACGGGGTCTTCTACGGCGGGGGCTCCCCGCTCGACGCTGCGGGCTACCGCGCGTGGCTCTCGCAGCAGGCGATCGCGTACGTCGCGCTGCCCGACTCGAGGCTCGACTACTCGGCGCGTGCGGAGGCGGCGCTGCTGCGCAGCGGTCCGCCGTATCTGCGGGAGGTGTGGAGCTCGGAGCATTGGCGGCTGTTCGCGGTGCGCGATCCCACCCCGCTCGCCGCCCCGCCGGCCGAGCTCACGCGGGTGGGCCACGACTCCTTCACGCTGCGCGCGCCGCGCGCGGGCAGCTACCTCGTGCGCATCCGCTTCACCCCCTACTGGGCGCTCGGGAGCGGACGGGGCTGTGTCTCGCAGGCGCGCGGCGGCTTCACCGACGTCCGCGTGGGCGGCCCCGAGACCGTGACCGTCACGATCGCGTTCTCGCTGGGGCGGGTGTTCGATCACGGCGCCAGATGTCGTTGAGCCCGCCGGCGCCCGGCACCGGCCCACGGCAGACCGATCGCCGCCCCGGACGACGGCCCGCGGCAGCGGGATCGATCATCTAGGCTTCTGCGCGATGGTCGCGCGCGTCCGTTCCCTCGAGGATCGTCTGCTGCCACATGGTTGGCTGGACGCGATCCGCCAGCTCTCGCTGTTCGCGCTCGCCTACCTCGGCTACCGGCTCGTGCGCGGCTTCGCCGAGGGCTCCGCGGGCGCCGCGTTCGCACACGCGCGCGACCTGATCTCGCTCGAGCGCAGCATGCACCTGTTCGTCGAGCCGTCCGTGCAGGCGTGGGCGTCGGGCAGTCACTTCGTGATCCTGCTCGCGAGCTGGCTGTACGTGAACGCCCAGGGGCCGATCACGATCGCGGCGCTCCTGTATCTGTACCTGCGCCACAACGACAGCTTCTACTTCGTGCGCAACATGTTCATGTTCGCGATGGGGATCGCGCTCGTCGCCTACGTGGCGTTCCCCACCGCCCCCCCGCGCTTCCTGCCCGAGTGGGGCTTCACCGACACCGTTGCGAACTTCACGATCGTCAACGACACCCACACGAGCGCGTCGGTGAGCGCCCTGTTCAACCCCTACGCAGCGGTGCCGTCGATGCACGTTGCGTTCGCGCTGATGATCGGCTGGCCGCTCGCACGGCTCGTGCGGATGCGCGCGGGGCGCGTCCTGTGGATGCTGTACCCGTTCGTGATGACGTTCGTGATCGTCGTGACCGCCAACCACTTCCTCGTCGACGCGCTGCTCGGCGCGATCACCGCCGGCATGTCCGCGTACGCGGCGAGCTGGCTCGGGCGCGCGCGCCCCGCGGTGTGGCGCTTCTCCGGGGTCTCGCGCGGGGGTGCCTCGGCGGCGCGCGCGGGAGCGCCCGCGGGCGGCTAGCGCGAGATGGCTCCCCGGCAACGGGCCGCCACGCGCCGCGCGCGGCGCGAATCGCACAGGGCCGCGAGCAGGCGCGTGCGCTACGCGCCGATCGGGCAGGGCCAGCGGCGCGAGCACGTCCGCAACCGGCTGATCGAGTCGCGGCTGACGCCGAACACGATCTCGCTCACGGGGCTCGCGCTCAACATCGTGGCGGCGGTGCTCGTGTGGGAGCGCCTGTTCTTCCTCGGCGGGGTCGCGTTCATCGTCGGCTCGGTGATGGACACGCTCGACGGCCGCTACTCGCGGATGTCCGGCAAGGGCACCCCGTTCGGCGCGTTCCTGGACTCCACGCTGGACCGCATCGAGGAGGGGATCGTGCTGACCGCGGTTGCGGGCTACTTCGCGCTGCACGGCGACCGCGTCGCCGCCGCCGCCGTCGTCGTCGCGGTGCTCGCGTCGCTGATGGTGAGCTACACGCGCGCCCGTGCGGAGGCGCTCGGCGTGGAGTGCAAGGTGGGCATCGCCACGCGCCCGGTGCGCGTGGTGATCCTGTCGATCGGCCTGGTGTTCGCGCGCGGCGCGTCGCTGGGTGACTTCGAGCTGCTCCGGCCCGCCGTGTACGTGCTCGCCGCGCTCAGCGTGATCACGGTCGCGCAGCGGATCTGGCACGTCCGCAGCGAGCTGATCGTGTGACCAACCGCTCGCCGCGGAGTAGTCTCCTGCGACGGTCGGGGCACCCCCGCGCCGTCCGACCCCCAGAAGAGGGGCCTCCCCGGCCCCCCACCAACGGGCTCCGCGCCCTCTTGGAGGATTAGGTGATCATGGAGCACAGCAACGGCCGCGTGGCGCGCAACGGCGCCGCCTCCAGCAACGGCGCCGGGCGCTACCAGCACGAGAAGGTGCGGGTCGCGATCGTGGGCGTCGGCAACTGCGCCTCGGCGTTCGTCCAGGGCGTCCACTACTACCGCGACGCGGACCCCTCCGAGCGCGTCCCCGGACTGATGCACGTGGACCTCGGCGGCTACCACGTGCGCGACATCGAGTTCACCGCCGCGTTCGACATCGACGCCAAGAAGGTCGGCAAGGACCTCGGCGAGGCGATCTGGGCGGGCCAGAACAACACGATGAAGTTCGCGAGGGTGCCGAAGAAGCTCGGCGTGCCCGTCCACCGCGGCATGACCCACGACGGCCTCGGCAAGTACCTCAAGGAGAAGATCACGAAGGCCCCGGGCGAGACGGCCGACATCGTCAAGATCCTCAAGGACACGCACACCGACGTGGTCGTCTCCTACCTGCCCGTCGGGTCCGAGGACGCCACCAAGTGGTACGTCGAGCAGGTGCTCGAGGCGGGCTGCGGGTTCGTCAACTGCATCCCCGTGTTCATCGCGCGCGAGGACTACTGGGAGCGGCGCTTCAAAGCCGCCGGGCTGCCGATCGTCGGCGACGACATCAAGTCGCAGGTGGGCGCCACGATCGTGCACCGCACGCTCGCGCGGCTGTTCGCCGACCGCGGCGTGAAGATGCTGCGCACCTCGCAGCTCAACGTGGGCGGCAACATGGACTTCTACAACATGCTCGAGCGCGAGCGCCTGGAGTCCAAGAAGATCTCCAAGACCAACGCTGTGACCTCGATCATGGACGACGAGCTGCCCGCCGACGACGTGTACATCGGCCCGTCGGACTACGTGCCGTGGCTCACCGACCGCAAGTGGGCGCACGTGCGCGTGGAGGGCCAGGCGTTCGGCGACGTGCCGCTCAACGTCGAGCTGAAGCTCGAGGTGTGGGACTCGCCCAACTCCGCGGGGATCGTGATCGACGCGGTGCGCTGCTGCAAGCTTGCGCTCAACCACGGCGTGGGCGGCCAGCTCGACGGGCCCTCCTCCTACCTGATGAAGTCGCCGCACAACCAGCGGCCCGACGATCAGGCGCGCCGCGACACAGAGGCGTTCATCGAGCGCTACGCGGGGCTGCCCGGCGCGCGCGCCCGCAAGGCCGGCGCGAGCAGACCCGCCAAGGCCGCCACGCGCAAACCCGCCAAAGCGCGGACCTCGCGGGCGCCGGCCAAGGCGAAATAGCCCACGGGCGGTCGCCGGGAGGCGATAATCGGGCGCACATGGCCCCCACGTTCTCGATAGCCCACGTTTCGCCGTACCCGTGGGAGGCAGAGGACGACGGGGTCAACGCGCACATCGCGCGCATCAGCGCGGAGCTCTCACGCCGCGGCCACCGCGTGCTCGTGCTCGCGCCGTCGCGCTCGCAGGCGCGCGTCCGCGACTCGCGCCGGGCATTGCGGGCCGCGCGCGGCCAGCCGCGCGCGCTGCTGGGAGGGAGCGACGGCGGCACCCCGCGCGTGATCGCGGTGGGCGAGGTGCTCGACGTGGTGGGCGGCACGCGCCGGCGCCCCGCTGCGCTCCCGATCGACGTGGCGCGCACCGTCGAGGAAGTGCTCGGCAGCGTGGAGCTCGACATCGTCCACGTGCACGAGCCGTTCGCGCCCAGCACCTCCGCAGCCGCGCTGCGGCACTCGCGCGCGCTGAACGTGGGCTCGTTCCACTCCTCCAGCGAGCGGCTGCTCTCGACCCTGCTGGCGCGCCGCTTCGTGGAGGGCGTCTTCGGGCGCCTCGACGCCCGCACCGCCAGCACACCCGCAGCCGCGGAGCTGATGGCGCGCTACTTCCCCGGCGAGTACCGGCTCGTCGCCGACACCCCCGGCGCGGTGGACGAGCTCGAGCCGATCTACACGTCGCTGGCGGCACGCAGGCACGACCCGCGCGGCGACCCCGAGCTCGAGCGCGCACTCGACCAGCGGCCGCTGATCGACGTGGACCTGCACATGCACACCGACCACTCCCACGACTGCGCCACGCCCGTCGAGGTGCTGCTCGCCACCGCCCGCGAACAGGGTCTCGGGGCGATCGCCGTCACCGACCACAACGAGATCTCGGGGGCGCTGGAGGCGCGCGCGCAGGCGGCAGCGGCCGGTGTGAAGGTGATCGTCGGAGAGGAGGTCAAGACCGCCGGCGAAGGCGAGGTGATCGGGCTGTTCCTGGAGGAGAAGATCCCGCGCGGGCTCTCGCTGCCGGAGACGATCGGCCGGATCCACGACCAGGGCGGCGTGGTCTACGTGCCCCACCCATTCGATCGCATGCACTCCGTCCCCGACTACGAGCACCTGCTGCCGGTGATCGACCGCGTCGACGCGATCGAGGTGTTCAACTCGCGCGTTGCGATCAACGCGTTCAACGAGGAGGCGGAGCGGTTCGCCGCCAAGTACCGGATCGCCCCGGGCGCGGGCTCCGACTCCCACGTCGCTCAGGGCCTCGGCTCCGTGCGCGTGCGGATGCGGGACTTCGACGGGCCGCGGGAGTTCCTCCAGGCGCTGCGGGGCGCGGAGATCCACACCCGGCCGAGCTCGCTGCTGTACGTGCAGGCGCTGAAGTTCCTGCAGACGCGCGCCACCCCCCGAGCCGCCCGCCAGGCGCGCAAGGCGCGGCGGGTGCGGCGGGCGCGGCGGGCGGCCACGGGCGCGCGACGCCGCTAGCGTTCCCCGCAACCGATGATGCACGGTCAAGGACAAGCCGGGGCGCCGTCTAATCCCTCCGGACCGATGCCGGTCACCGACGACCAGATCAAGGAGAAGTACCTGGAGCGCGCGATCCGCGAGCTCAACACGCTCACGCGCGAGCTCCAGTCGTGCCCGCACTGCCCCCGCGGCAACCTCATGCCTGTGCTCGGCTCGGGTCACCCCCAGGCGGACATCATGCTGGTCAAGCACTCGCCGCTGCCCTCCGAGATCGAGGAGGGCGTGGCCTTCTACGGCCGCGCCGGCAGTGCCCTGATGAAGTCGCTCAAGCGGCTGCAGATCGACCCGCTCGCCGTGTACGGCACGCTGTGCGCGAAGTGCCCGCTCAGCGACCCGTCGCTCGCCGACTTCGCGTGCGTCTCGCGCGTGGTCGCCGAGATCGCGATCGTCCAGCCGCGGATCATCGTCGCGATGGGCCCCGACGCGCTCGTCGCGCTCGGCGAGATGGAGATCCCGCTCGCGCGCCCGCTGGCGCCCGTGCTCGGCGAGGTGCAGCAGCTCACGCCCACGATCGAGGCCCTCTACGTGCCCAACATCGACGAGTCGCTCGACGAGCAGGACGCCAAGCGCGCGTTCTGGGAGGCGTTCCGCGCACTCGGCGACTGGTACGCCTCGCAGCCCCCCTACTGACCGCCCCCGCCTAGAGGGTCAGGACGATCTTGCCGAGCTTGCCGCCCTCGGCGAAGCGGTCGTAGGCAGCCGCGACGTCGTCGAGCGGGAACGTCTCTGCGACCACCACCCGCACGGCGCCGCGATCGAACAGCGGCAGCACCTCGCGTTCGAGGCCCCGCGCGGCTAGGGCTTTCTCCTCGGGCGGCCGCGCACGCAGCGTGGAGCCGTGGATCCGCGCGCGCTTGCCCATCAGGGCGAGCAGGTTGAGGTCCGTCTTCGCGCCCGCCGCCACGCCGATCACGCTGATCCGCCCGCCCGTTGCGAGGGCGTTGAGGTTGTCGGGCATGTTCGGCGCTCCCACGAGCTCGAGGATCACGTCGAACGGGCCACGCTCCGCGAACGCCTCGGGCGCGATCGCCTCCGCCCCCAGCGCGGCCACCTGCTCGCGCCCGCCCTCGTTGCGAACCGTCGCGGTCACCCGCGCACCCGTCACCGCGCCGAGCTGGATCGCAGCGCTGCCCACGCCGCCCGCGCCGCCGTGGACGAGCAGGTGCTCGCCGGGGCGCAGCGCGGCCTGGGTGAAAACCGCGTCGTGCGCCGTCGTGAACACCTCCGGGAGACCGCCCGCGGCCGGCCAGTCGAGCGCGTCGGGGACCGGCATCAGCTCGCGCTCGTGCGCGAGCGCGAGCTCCGCCTGCGCGCCGCCGCCGACGATCGCCATCACGCGCTCACCCTGCGCGAACCGCGTCACGCCCGGACCCACCGCGGCGACCTCTCCGGCCAGCTCCATCCCGGGGATGTCCGGCGGCCATCCCGCGGGCGCGGGGTACAGCCCGCGACGCTGCATCATGTCGCCGCCGTTCAGACCCGCCGCGCGCACCCGCACGAGCACCTGGCCCGCCCCGGGCTCGGGGGCGGGGTGCTCCTCCACCAGGAGCTCTCCGTCCCTGATCGTCGCCGCGCGCATCGCGCGCCAAGCTTACGGGCCCTGTCGCGAATGGGTCCTCCACCGCGCGCCGAGCGGCGCTGGAGCCAAGCAGATCAAGGACGCAGGGAGCGCCGCGTGCTGGCCGGTTCGGGGATGCGAAGCGTCTCCCGGTTCGGCACGCAAGCGACCGAGGACGCCGAGCTGCGCAGCGCTCTAGCGCCGCTCGAGCAGGGCGACGCACTCGACGTGGTGGGTCTGCGGGAACATGTCGACGGGCCGGACGCGCTGGAGCGCGTAGCCGGCGGCGACCATTTCGGCGGCGTTGGGGGCGAGCGTGGTGGGGTTGCAGGAGACGTAGACGATCCGTTTGGGGCCGGCTTCCACGATCCGGTGCACGACCTTCTTCGAGAGCCCCGCGCGCGGCGGGTCGACGACGACGACGTCGGGACGCCCGGCGCGCTCCACGAGCTCGCGCATCGCCAGGCGCGCGTCTCCGGCGAAGAAGTGCGTGTTGCCGATCTCGTTGCGGGCGGCTCCGGCGATCGCGTCGGCGACCGCCTCGGCGACGAGCTCGATGCCCCACACCTCACCGGCGCGGGGAGCGAGCGTGAGGGCGATCGTTCCGATCCCGCAGTAGAGGTCGTACACGCGCTCCCAGGACTGCAGCCCGGCGTACTCGCTCGCGACGCCGTAGAGCAGCTCGGCCATCTCGGTGTTGGTCTGGAAGAACGCGCTCGGGGAGATGCGCAGGTCGAGCTCGCCGAGCCGCTCGGGCAGGAGCTCCTCGCCGGCGAGGAGCTCCGTCTCGCCCCCGACGGTCGTCTCGGCGACGCTTGCGGACCGCGTCCACAGCACGCCCGCGACCCGCTCGCCGAGAACGTCGGTGAGCGCGGCGGCGAACGAGCCCCCGTCGAGCTCGCCTGGGGTTGTGAGGAGCCGCACCTGCACCACCCCGGTGCGCCTGCCCTCGCGCACGATCAGGTTGCGAAGGCGCGCGCGCCCGTCGGCGGCGGGCTGCGGCGGGCGCCCGCGCGGCTCGCCCGGCGCGCGCCCCCGATCCCAGGCGGTGAGCCCCTGGGCACGGCACCACGCGAGCGCAGCCTCGCGCGCGCGGTTGCCGAGCTCGGAGGCGAGCAGGCAGTCGGAGATCGCTGCTACCCGCTTGGCGCCGGCGGCCGCGTGGAACCCGCAGACGAGCTCACCCTCCTCGCCACCGCCCCCGAAGGAGTACTCGAGCTTGTTGCGGTAGCGCCAGCGTTCGAGCGCGGGCACGGGCTCCTCGCGCGCGTACCCCTCGAGTCCGCCGAGGCGCGCGAGCGCCTCGTGCACCTGCGCCTCCTTGATCTCCAGCTGGCGCTCGTAGGGGAGCACCTGCCACGCCACGCCCGGGTGGTCGGCGACGGGCTCGATCCGCTCGGGGCTCGGCCGCAGCACCTCCGTGGTCCGCGCGTGCCCGTAGCTGCGCTTGCGCCGGTGCAGCACCGCGCGCACGCGATCGCCGGGGATCGCGCCCGCGACGAACACGACGAAACCGCCGTCGCCGACCCGCGCGACGCCCTCGCCGCCGAACGCGAGCGAGTCGACCTCGAGCTCGAGCTCCTCTCCGAGCGCGGGGCGCCTGGCCTGACCCACCGCCTCGCTCACGGCGAGACCAGCAGCTCGAGCAGCGCCTTCTGGGCATGGCGCCGGTTCTCCGCCTGGTCCCAGATGCGCTGGCGCTCGCCGTAGAGCACCTCCGCGGTGATCTCCTCGCCGGGGTGCGCGGGCAGGTCGTGCAGCGCGAACGCATCGGGCGCGGCGGCGTCGAGCAGTGCGTCGTCGATGCGGTAGGAGGACAGCGCGGCGCGGCGCTGATCGGCGGTGGCCTCATCGCCCATGCTCACCCACACGTCGGTGTAGACCGCCTGCGCGCCGCGTACGGCCTCCCGCGCATCCTCGGTGAGGGTGACGCTGCCTGCAGCGCCCTCGGGCAGCTCCAGCGAGCCCTCCAGCGAGTACCCCGGCGGCGAGGCGATCGCGATCTCGAGGCCCGCGATCGCGCCGAGCACCGCGAGCGAGCGCGCGACGTTGTTGCCGTCGCCGACGTATGCGACCCGCACCCCGTCGAGCGTGCCGCACGCCTCGCGCACCGTGAGCAGGTCGGCGAGCGCCTGGCAGGGGTGGTGGCCGGCGGTGAGCATGTTCACGAGCGGCACGCTGCTGTGGCGCGCGAGCTCCTCCACGATCCGGTCCTCGCCGGTGCGCACGCCGATCGCGGCGACGTGGCGGCTGAGCACGAGCGCCGTGTCGCGCAGCGGCTCCCCTCGGGAGAGCTGCATCTCGTCGGAGCGCAGCACGACGGGCTGGCCGCCGAGCTCCCGCACGCCCACCTCGAAGGACACGCGCGTTCGCGTGGAGGGCTTCTCGAAGATCAGCGCCACCGCGCGCCCGCTCAGCGGGGTGGCCGCCAGCGGCTCGCGCTTCATCTGGAGGGCGCGGTCCAGCAGCGCATCGAGCTCGTCGCGGCTGAGCTCCGCGCCTGTGAGGAAGTGGCGGGGCATCGGAGCGGCCAGTGTAGGCTCAGCGGAGATGAGACGGGGCATCGCCATGCTCGCCGCGTGCGGCGCGATCGCGGTGGCGATCCCGCTGGCGGGCTGCGGCTCCTCCTCGAGCTCCTCGACCACGGAGGGCACGCCGTCGGAAGCCAACGCCTCCGCAGGTGAAGGCGGCACGCCCACCGGCACGAACCGCAGCAGCCTGAAACTCGCGACGAAGCCCAAGTACGGCAAGCCGGCCAGCGGCGCGCCCGTGCAGAGCGGCGTGGTCGACGTGGCCTACCGCAGCATCACGATCCAGCCCGACACGCTGCGCGTGAAGGTGGGCACGACGATCAGGTGGACGAACTACGACCCGGTGGAACACAACGTGACCAGCCAGGGAGGCCCGCAGAGGTTCGCGTCCAAGGACTTCGGCGAAGGCGGCACCTACGAGGTCAAGGCCTCCAAGCCGGGCGTGATCCACTACGAGTGCACGATCCATCCCGCCTCCATGAACGGGACGATCGAAGTGGTCAGGTGAGCTCGGGCAGGCCCTCGTTGGGGGTCGACGCGCGCGCGTAGAGCCTGCGGGGGATCCGGCCCGCCGCGCGCGCGAGGCGGCCCGCCTCGACGGCGGCGCTCATCGCACGCGCCATCCGCACCGGGTCCGCCGCGCGTGCGATCGCCGAGGCGGCCATCACGGCGTCGCAGCCGAGCTCCATCGCGAGCGCTGCATCGGACGCCGTGCCGACGCCCGCGTCGAGCACGAGCGGCACCGTGACGGCCTCCCGCACGAGCGCGAGGTTGTAGGGGTTGCGGATTCCCATGCCGCTGCCGATCGGCGAGCCCGCGGGCATCACCGCGGCGCAGCCCACCTCGACCAGCCGCCGGGCGAGCACGGGGTCGTCGGTGGTGTAGGGGAGCACGGTGAAGCCGTCGTCCACGAGCTGCTCGGCCGCCCGCAGCAGCTCGGGGGCGTCGGGCAGCAGCGTGTCGTCGTCGCCGATCACCTCGAGCTTGACGAGGTCGGTCTCGAACGCCTCGCGCGCGAGCTGCGCGGTGAGCACCGCATCGCGCGCGGTGTAGCAGCCCGCCGTGTTGGGCAGCACCGCCACGCCCGCGGCGGCGAGCGTCTGCACGAGCGAGCCGGCGCGCGCGCTTCGCGCGTCGCTGCCCACCCGGCGCAGCGCCACCGTGACGAGCTCGGTGCCGCTCGCGGCGATCGCGTCGGCCATCACCTCCATCGAGGGGAACCCGCCGGTGCCGAGCAGCAGCCGCGAGCGCAGCTGGAGTCCCCCGAGCGCGAGCGGGGCATCCTCGACGGCGATGGCGGACTCCATCAGCGCATCATCCTCCCTGCATCGCGGTGAGGACCTCCACGCGCGCCTCGTCGCTCAGCGCGAACGTGCCCCACGCCGCGCGGGGCACGACCTCGCCGTCGACCGCCACCGCGATCCCGCGCGCCTCGGGCTCGATCCCCAGCCGCGCCACGACCGCCTGCACGGTGGCGCCGGGCGCCAGCTCGCTGTGCTCCCCGTTGACGAGGATCACGACACGAGCTCCACGGCCGTGAGCGCGGCGGCGAAGCGCGCGGGCGAGCACGCCTGCAGCAGCTCCGGTTGGGGGGTCTCGTCGTCGCACAGGACGCCTGCGGTCAGCTCCGCGGTGAGCGGCGCGAGCAGCACGCCGTTGCGGTGGTGCCCGGTGGCCCACACGAGCCCGCCGATCGCGCCCGCGCCGAGCACGGGCGCGTTGTCGGGCGTCCCCGGCCGCAGCCCCACGGACAGCTCCTCGATCTCGAGCTCGGCGATCCCGGGAACGAGCTCGTACGCATCGCGGAGCAGCTCGTGCACGCCGCCGGCGGTCGGCGCGAGGTCGTAGCCGCGCTCCTCGACGGTGCCGCCGAGCACGTAGCGGCCGTCCTCGCGCGGGACCAGGTACCCGCGCGCGTGGCGCAGCACGGTGTGGACGAGACCGGGCCCGGCCGGGTCGCGCAGGCGCACGATCTGCCCCTTGACGGGCCGGACCGGCACCTGGGCATGCGCGGGGAGGCCGGCGAGCGCGGGCGTCCACGCCCCCGCGGCGAGCACCACCTGCGAGGCGCGCAGCTGCTCGCCGCCGGCGAGCACGAGCCCGAGGGCGCGCTCGCCGGAGGCGTCGAGCGCGACCGAGGCCACCTCGGCGCCCTCGCGCACCTCGACGCCCGCAGCCGCGCAGGCGCGCACGAGCGCTGCGAGCACGCGGCGCGGGTCCACCGAGTGGTCGTCGGGCACGTCGAGCGCGATCCGCACGCAGGAGGCCAGCGCGGGCTCCCGCTCGCGCGCCTGGCTGCCCCGCAGGCGGGTGACGGCCAGGCCGAGCGAGCTGCGGAGCTCCAGCTGGCGCCCGAGCTCGCGGGCGTCGTCGTCGTCGCGCGCGAGCAGGAGCGTCCCGCTGCGGCGCAGCCCCACGTCGAGGCCCGAGGCGTCCTCGAGCGCGGCTGCGAAGTCCGGCCACATCGCGGCCGAGCGCAGCCCCAGGTCGAGCTGCCGGCGCCCCGCCTCGCCGTACTCGACCTCGGAGACGGGCGCGAGCATCCCCGCGGCCACGCTCGAGGCGCCCGCGCCGACGCGCTCACGCTCCAGCACGCTCACGCGCAGGCCGCGCTGCGCGGCTGCCCACGCAACCGACAGGCCGACGACTCCGCCGCCCGCGACGAGCACGTCCATGTCGCTGCGAGCCATGTATCTGATGCTAGCCCGCAGCGTGCGAGACTTGCCCCGTGTCGGATGCGTCCCCAGCGAGCACCAGAGCGGCTCGGCTCGCCGCGGCGCGCCTGTACCTGGTGACCGGCGCCACGCCCGCCCGGCACACGCTTCCCGACCTGCTGCGCGCGGCCGGGGAGGGCGGCGTGGACGTCGTGCAGCTGCGCGAGAAGGACCTGCCCGACGACGAGCTCGCGAGCGTGGCGCATGCGGCGCGCACGCTCTGTGACGTGCTCGGGCTCGTGTTCGTGCTCAACGACCGGCCGCACGTGGCGGTGGAGGTGGAAGCGCACGGGGTTCACGTGGGCCAGGAGGACATGCCCCCCGCGCAGGTGCGCGAGCTCGTGGGCGAGGAGATGCTGATCGGGCTCTCCACCCACGCGCCGCAGGAGATCGAGGCGGTGGATCCCGCGCTCGTGGACTACATCGGCGTGGGCCCCGTGCACGAGACGCCCACCAAGCCGGGGCGCGCCTCGGTGGGCACCGGGCTGGTGCGCCACGCAGCCGCCCACGCGCGGCTGCCGTTCTTCGCGATCGGCGGGCTGGACGCGTCCAACGTCGGCGAGGTGCTCGACGCGGGCGCCTCGCGCGTGTGCGTGCTGCGTGCGATCGCCGACGCGCAGGACCCGCGCGCGGCAGCCGCGGAGCTCCGCGCGAAGATCGATGCCCCGGCGGGGACCGCCACCGCACCGGCGCCGGCCGGCGAGCAGCGCCCATGAGCGTGCCGCCGCCCGCCGCCCGCCCACCCTCGCGGCGCGGCGAGCAGCGCGACCGGGACGCGCGCGCGGCGCTCACCCCGCTCGCTCCCGGCGAGCGGCCGCTCCCGCTGCGGGTGGCGATCGCCGTGGCGGTCGTGCTGGCGATCGGCGTCGTCGTCGGCGCAGCGTCGGTCCACAACCTCAGCAGGCACGGCGGCTCGCTGCCGGGCGCGGTGTTCCTCGCGGGCGTGTTGGTGACCCTGGCGGTGGGGATGTACCGGGGGCGCTACGGCGCGGTGCTCGGCTTCGAGGCGCTGCTCGCGTTTCAGGTGATCGTCACCTCGCTCGCCCTGGTGGTGGCCTCGACCGTTCGCGCAGCGGCGCTCTGCGCGCTCGCGATCGGCCTGGGCGGCTGGCTGTTCTGGAAGCTCGTGCGCGTGATGGGCCGCATCCAGGCCGGCGAGCGGCGCGAGGCTCGCGGCGGCTGAGCGGCGGCGCCCGGGCGGCCCTGGGGCGCTTCGATAGGCTCAGCGCGCGATGGCTGAGAACTCCTACGACTGCATCGTGGTGGGCTCGGGCCCCGGCGGCTACGTCGCCGCGATCCGCGCCGCGCAGCTCGGGCTGAAGACCGCGGTGGTGGAGCGCGACAGGGTCGGCGGCCGCTGCCTGAACTACGCGTGCATCCCCGCGAAGGCGATCCTGCGTTCGGCGGACCTCCTCACGGAGATCGAGGAGGCCAAGGACTTCGGCCTGGAGGTGCAGGGGGTGACGGTGGACTTCGCCGCGGTGCAGGCGCGCCGCGAGCGGGTGGTGCACACGCTCACCTCGGGTGTGGCGGGCCTGTTCAAGAAAAACGCGATCGACGTGATCGAGGGCTCGGGCGCGCTGACCGCCGACGGCGACGTGCGCGTGGGCGAGGACTCCTACGCGGCGGGCAGCGTGATCCTCGCGACCGGCTCGGTGCCGCGCTCGATCCCGGGGGTGGAGCTCGGCGGCCGCGTGATCGGCACCGAGGAGGCGTGGGCGCTGCCGGAGGTCCCGGGCCGGCTCGCCGTCGTGGGCGCGGGCGCCTCGGGGGCGGAGATCGCGTCGGCCTACGCGCGGCTGGGCAGCGAGGTGATGCTGCTGGAGGCGCTCGACCGCGTCCTCCCGACGGAGGACGAGGACATCTCGCGCGTGGTCGCGCGCGGGCTCAAGAAGCAGAAGATCGACGTGCGGACGGGCGCGCTCGTGGAGGGCGTCCAGGCGGGCGACGCGGCCGTGACGTTCACGATCGGCGGCGAGGCATCGGAGGCCGACCACCTCGTGATCGCGGTCGGCCGCGGTGCCGACGTCCAGGGGCTGGGGCTCGCGGAGGCGGGCGTGGCGCTCGACGAGCGCGGGCTCGTGCAGGTGGACGGCGCGCTGCGCACCTCCCGCGGCGGGGTCTACGCGATCGGAGACCTGGTGCCCGGGCCGGCGCTCGCCCACAAGGCGTCCGACGAGGGGATCATCGCGGCAGAGACGATCGCGGGCCGCCCGACGCACCCGCTGTCCTACCCCGACATCCCCCGCGCGACGTTCTGCACGCCCAACGTCGGCTCCTTCGGCCTCACCGAGACGCAGGCGCGCGAGCAGGGCTACGACGTCGTGGTCGGCAAGGTCCAGTACGGCGCGGTGGGCGGCGGCACCGTCTACGGCGACCGCACGGGGCTCGTGAAGATCGTCGGCGAGAGCGCCTACGGCGAGCTGCTGGGCGGCCACATCGTGGGCTCGCGCGCCACGGAGCTGATCCAGGAGCTCGTGAACGTGCGCCTGCTGGAGGGCGGCTTCCCCGAGGTGGCGCGCATCGTCCACGGGCACCCGACGCTCTCGGAGGCCGTGATGGAGGCCAGCCGCGCGGCGGACGGCTGGCTGATCCACGGCTGACGCGCGCGCGATGGCCCCCGCGCTGAGAACCCCCTCCGGCGCCTTCTACTTCGACCTCGCGAGCCCGCTCGCCTACCTCGCCGCCGAGCGCGCGTTGCGGGTGCTGAGCAGCGAGCGCGCCGCGGTCCAGTGGCGCCCGGTGCTCGCAGCGGGTCTCCCCGGCGGCGAGACGTTCGAGGCGTTCCGCTGCGGCACCGAGGCCGACATCTTCCGCGAGGAGGTGGAGCGGCGCGCCCGCGAGCTCGGGCTGCAGGAGCTGCGCTGGCCGGAGCCGTTCCCGTTCGACAGCGCCGCGGCGATGCGCGTGGCGACGTTCGCCGCGTCGATCGGCCGCGCGCTGCCGTTCGCGCAGGCCGCCTTCCGGCAGGCGTTCGCGGGGGGCCGCTCGCTGGAGGAGCCCGACAACGTGCTGATCGCGGCGGCGGCGTGCGAGATGCACCCGCGCGCGGTGCTCGCGGCGATCGCGCGCGAGTCGCTCCAGGCGGAGCTCGACGCCGCCACCCGGGAGGCCGCGCTGGCAGGGGTTCGCGACGTGCCGGCGGTGCTCGTCGAACCCCCCGGGGGCGGGGCACGGCGCGTGCTCCACGGCGAGCGCTCGCTCGAGGAGGCGGGCATGCTGCTGCGGGGTGAGCCGCCCCAGCCGACCGGCGAGCACGACGCAGGGGCCGCGCACGCATGAGGGCGCGCGACGAGTACCGGCTGATCGTCACGCGCGCGGGCCACGTGCCGGCGTGGCTGGCGCACCCGTCGCGGATCGACCACGTGGAGGTGGTGGAGGTGCGCAGCGGCGAAGTGGTGCTCTTCTGGGACCGACCCGCCGCGGAGGCGGCGCGGCTTGCGCGCGCCGTGCGCAGGGACCTGCTGTCGCTCGACGGCGGGGAGTTCATCGCGCGCTGGTCTACGGTTGATGGTTGATGGCCGTGCTACCCCCGACAGCGCAATCGCGCGAGTGGCTCCAGACGATGACGCTCATCCGCCGCTTCGAGGAGCGCGCGGGCGAGATGTATGCGCGCGCCCGCGTCGGCGGCTTTCTGCACCTGTCGATCGGCGAGGAGGCCACGATCGTCGGCAGCGCGCGCGCGCTGCGTGACGAGGACTACCTGATCTCCACCTACCGCTCGCACGGGCACGCGCTCGTGCGCGGCACGCCGCCCGAGAAGGTGATGGCGGAGCTGTTCGGGCGCGTGGACGGGCTGTGCCGCGGGCGCGGCGGCTCGATGCACATGTTCGACGGCGAGCGGCGCTTCATGGGCGGGTACGGGATCGTGGGCGGCAACCTGCCGATCGCGGCGGGGATCGCCCTCGCCAGCGACTACGGCGGGCGCGACGACGTGACGCTGTGCACGTTCGGCGACGGCGCCTCCAACCAGGGCACGTTCGGCGAGACGCTCAACCTCGCAGCGCTGTGGCAGCTGCCGGTGCTGTTCATGGTCACCAACAACCAGTTCGGGATGGGCACTGCGCTCGGCCGGCACTCGGCGGTCACGGATCTCAGGCGCAAGGGCGAGAGCCTCGGCGTGCCGGGCCTGCGCTGTGACGGCATGGACGTGGCGGAGACCTTCGAGGTGATCGACGGCGCCCTCGCGCGAGTGCGCGAGGAGCGCAGGCCGCTCCTCGTGGAGGCGGTGACGTACCGCTTCCGCGGGCACTCGATGGCCGACCCGGAGCAGTACCGCAGCAAGGAGGAGGTCGCCCGCTGGCGCGAACGCGACCCGATCGTGACGTTCGGCGCGCGGCTGGTGGACGAGGGCGTGCTCACCCAGCAGGACCTCGACGGGATCGACGCGGAGGCGGTCGCGCGCGTGGACGCCGCTGTGGCGTTCGCGGAGGCCTCGCCGCTGCCGCAGCCGGACTCCCTCTACGACGACGTGTACGTGCTCGACGACGAGGTGCGCGGCTGGTACTCGGCGCACGCCGACGACCAGCGGGAGGCGCTCGGCGCGGCCGCGGCCGCGCTCGGCCCCGAGGCGGCGCTGTCGGCGAACAGCGAGATCCCCCAGCAGCTCACCGACGCGCTCGCGGTGGGCGAGGACGCGGCGGACCAGCAGACGGAGGCGCTGTAGTGGCGGAGATGCGCTACCGCGAGGCGCTCGGCGCGGCGCTGCGCGAGGAGCTCGAGCGGGACGAGCGGGTGGTGCTGATGGGCGAGGACATCGGCGTGTTCGGCGGCGCGTTCAAGGTCACCGAGGGGCTGCTGGAGCAGTTCGGCGAGCGCCGGGTGCGCGACACCCCGATCTCGGAGAACACGATCGTGGGCGTGGGGATCGGCGCCGCGATGACGGGGCTGCGGCCGGTGGTGGAGCTGATGACGATCAACTTCGCGCTGCTCGCGTTCGACCAGATCGTCAACCACGCCGCCCACATCCGCTACATGTTCGGCGGCCAGGCGAAGGTGCCGCTGGTGGTGCGGATGCCGCAGGGCGCCGGGCACCAGCTGGGCCCGACGCACTCGCATTGCCTGGAGGCGATGTTCCTGCACGTGCCGGGCCTGCTCGTCGCGGTGCCCGCGACGCCCGCGGACGCGAAGGGGATGCTCAAGACGGCGATCCGCGACGAGAACCCCGTGATCTTCATCGAGCACGAGGCGCTGTACGGGACGCGCGGCGAGGTGCCTGACGGCGAGGACGAGCTCGTCCACTTCGGGCAGGCGCGCGTCGCGCGCAGCGGCGGGGACGTCACGATCGTGGGCATCTCGCGGATGGCGCTCACCGCCGAACGCGCCGCCGAGACGCTCGCCGCCGAACACGGCGTGCAGGCGGAGGTGATCGACCCCCGCACGCTGCGGCCGCTCGACCTCGACACGATCCTCGACTCGGTGAAGCGCACGAACCGCTGCGTGATCGTCGAGGAGGGATGGCCGCACGGCGGCGTCGGCGCCAACCTCGCCGCGCTGATCTGCGAGCAGGCGTTCGACCATCTCGACGCGCCCGTGCAGCGGGTGACGGGCGCAGACGTGCCGATGCCGTACTCCAAGCCGCTCGAGGACGTCGCCTACCCGCACGAGGCTCAGGTCGTGCACGGGGCGCTGGCCGCGCTCGGAGTGACCGAGACGGCGCGATGACGGAGATCGTCATGCCCCGCCTGTCGGACACGATGGAGGAGGGCACGATCCTGCAGTGGCTCAAGAGCGACGGCGAGCACGTCGCGCGCGGCGAGGAGCTCGTGGAGATAGAGACCGACAAGGCCACGATGGTCTACGAGTCCGACGCCGAGGGCACGCTCCGGATCGTCGCCGAGGTCGGCGCGACGCTCGCGGTGGGCGAGCCGATCGCGCAGATCGGCGAGGCCGCGCACGGTGCCCAGCCGCAGCCGCAGCCGCAGCCGGAGTCGCAGCCGCAGCCGGACTCGCAGCCGCCGCCGGAGTCGCAGCCGCAGCCGGAGTCACAGCCTCTGGGTCCGGAGGCGGAGGGCGCCGAGCGGGTGCGGGCATCGCCGCTCGCGCGCAGGCTCGCAAGCGAGCGCGGGCTCGACCTCGCCGCGATCGCGGGGACCGGGCCCGGCGGGCGCGTCGTGAAGGCCGATGTGGAGGCGGCGAGGGCGGGCGCAGCCGCCCCCGCGGCCACCGTCGAGGGCGTGGCGCGCGCAAAGGGCGAGACCACCGTGGAAGCGCTCACGCGCACGCAGCAGACGATCGCGCGCCGGATGGCGGAGTCGAAGGCGACGATCCCGGACTTCTCGATCGTGGTGGACGTCGGCATGGACGCGTGCGTCGCCCTGCGGACAGAGCTGAAGGCGCTCACCGAGGACGAGGCGCCTACGTACAACGACATGGTGGTGAAGGCGTGCGCGCTCGCGCTGCGCGAGCACCCTCGCGTGAACGGCTCCTACCGCGACGGCGCGGTCGAGCTGCACTCGCGGGTGAACGTGGGCGTGGCGGTGGCGGTCGAGCGCGCGCTCGTGGTGCCGACGGTGTTCGACGCCGACTCCAAGGCGCTCGGCGAGATCGCCCGGGAGACGCGCACGCTCGCGGCGCGCGTGCGGGACGGCAAGGTCACGCCCCCGGAGCTCGGCGGGGGCACGTTCACCGTCTCGAACCTCGGCATGTTCGGCGTGCGCAGCTTCAGCGCGATCATCAACCCGCCGCAGGCGGCGATCATGTCGGTGGGTGCGCTCGAGCGGCGCGCTGTCGTGGCAGACGACGGCGCGGTGAGCGCGCGCAGCGTGCTCGCGCTCACGCTCGTCTGCGATCACCGCGTGCTCTACGGCGCCGACGCGGCGACGTTCGCAGCGCGCGTGCGCGAGCTGCTCGAATCGCCCGCAGCGCTGACGCTGTGACCTAGCTCACGAGCTTCCGATTTCTTCCAGGAACGGGACCATGTTCCGGAAGAACTTGTTGACGAAGATCCCGCCGACGGCCGGGTCGGCGCCGTTGGGATCGTTGTGGGCGTATTCGCTTTCCACGTCGATCAGCGTGAGGTTCGACCTGGGGATCCCGGACTGTTCGGCGAGGATTTCCGCAGCGATCAGCGAGTTGGCGCCGAACGCTTTGTCGAGTTCGGAGTTGATCGCGAGGATCTTCAGCGACACGGGCAGTTCGTGCCCGTGGATCGCGTGCTCGCCGAGCACTTCCTGCGCCGGGTTGGCGTTGCCGTCCGCCACGGCGCCCGTGTCGATCGTGAGCCGTTCCGGGAAGTACCACTCCGAGCCGTCCGCGTTGCGCAGCGCGGGGGCGGAGAGCATTTCCGCGTAACGGCGCAGCGGCGTGAGCGCGCCGGCGTCGTTCCAGGGGTGCACGCCGAATTCGTTGGTGAGGGCGGGTTCGACGCCTTTGCCGGCGTGGATCTGGGCGGCGATCAGCGGCGGCGGCGAGGTGCCCACGTCGACGCCGTAGCCGAACTCGGCTTCATTGCTCACGGGCACGCGTTCGCAGCCTTCCTGCGGCAGTTCGCACCCGGGTTTGTTTTTGGGCTTCAGGCTTTCGGGGAGCAGCGGGAAGCTCTCCGCCAGCGAGGGTTCTTCGGGCGAGATCAGCGTGCCGGTGGAGCCGAGCGCGGAGAACAGGCCCAGGAACGGCGCCTGGATGCCGCCGAACGACAGCCACGCGCTGCCCGGCACGGTGCGCGAACGCAATCCGTTCAGCTCTTCTTCGGCCTTTTCAGCGGTGATCGCAGTCGGGCCGCTGCCGCCGTCGTCGTAGACGAGGCCGGAGAGCCCGTCGGCTCCGGCGTTGCCGGAGAAGTCCCAGGTGGCGTACGCGGTGACGACCGAGCCGCCCAGCGAGTGCCCGCCGAGCACCACCTTGCCCCCGAGGCCTTTGGCGGCTTCGATGACAGCGTGCAGGTCGTTCACGGCCACGCTCATGCCCCATTCCTGGGCGAAGCGTTTGATCGCTTCGGCTTCGGCAGCGGGGATGAACAGCGGGATCAGCGGTTGGAAGTGCGGCTTGCAGCCGCCGCCCGCGAGGAAGCCGAGGTAGTAGCAGAACGTTTCCGCGGCGGTAGCCCGCCTGGACTTCGCCTTGTTGAGCTCGCGCTGGTCCTCGAGGAAGTTCTCGCGGCGTTCGACCGACCACACCTGCCAGCCGTGGGTGTGTTCCACGAGCGACTTGGCGAGCGGGACGAAGTAGCCCGCACCCGCGGAGGTGCCCGGCTCGAGCACCAGCACGTTGGTGGCGGTCTTCGGTCCCACCTCGATCACGCCCACGCGGTTGAGATCGATTTCCCGGCCCATGTGGGCCGTCTTGGGCGGGATGAACGGTTCGGGCGTTTCCGGCGCGGGCGGAGCCGGCATCAGCACGCGTTTCACAGGCACCAGCGCGCCTGCGGTGGCGGGTGCGGCGATCGCCACCGCGGCCAGCGCTAGGGCAAGGCCGATCGAACGAAGCACAGCGCTCCTCACCGCGTGCATCCCTCTCCTCTCGTCCCTCGGTCGCCGCGCCCCCCGCAGCGACGGTCGGCAGCACCGTAACCCCAAACCCGGCCGCCCGCAAGCTCCTGCCTGCTGCACTCCCCCCGATCGGCCGGCGGGCCGGCACGCCCCGGGCGCCGTCTGCCCGCCGGGCGCCGCTCAGACTTTCGGACAGCCGCTGGGGTGTTTCGCGGTGCCTTTTTCCTGTTGCGGCATCGTCTGCGGCGGCGGCGGGAGCGGGTAGCCCTGCACGCTCGGGAATTCGGCGGAGCCCGTATCCGGCGCCTGGGTCGGGCAATCGCTGCCGAGCACGCGGGTGTCGGCGAGCGACGGCGCCGGGAGCGTAGGCACAGCGTTGTTCGGCGCGACCGCGAGGTTGAAGGCGGCGGTCATGTCGCCGGTATGGCCTTTGCGCCAGCGGCTGAGGTTGGGCACCGGCGGCCCGAAGCGCCGTTCGAGGAAGCGCAGCACCGAGGTGTGGTCGAAGGGCCGCGTGCACACCAGGCCGCCGCGCGTGAAGGGCGAGATGACCAGCATCGGCACGCGGAAGCCGAGGCCTATCGGCCCCCGGATGCCTTCCGCGGCGGCCGGCAACGGGTCGACGGTGAGGTACTCGCCCGCGGTGCCGGCGGGGGCCACGGGGGGCGGGACGTGGTCGAAGAAGCCGCCGTTCTCGTCATAGGTGGCGAACAGCGCTGCGCGTTCCCACACGGCCGGGTTCGACGTGAGCGCGTTCAGCACTTCCGCGAGCGCGACCTCGCCGTAGGTGACGGGCGCGGGCGGGTGCTCGCTCTCGACGAGGCTCGCGAGGATCCAGGACACCTGCGGCAGCGTCCCGGCGGCGCAGTCGGCCACGAACTCGGTGAGCGTCGGCGTCATCGCCTTCGCGAGCAGCAGCGGGTTTTCCTGGTAGGCCTTGAAGTAGGGGAGGACGTTGTCGCCGAAGTCGCCGTCGGGCGTGCCGTAGACCTTCCAGCTGATCCCCGCCGCCTCGAGCTGCTCCGGATAGGTGGGCCAGGTGAACTTGCCGAACTGTTCGGCCCGGTTGGTGACGAGCGTTTCCAGGCACGGACCGCCGTGCTTGCCGTCGGGATCGATCGTGCCGGTCATGGTGTAGCAGCGGTTCGGGTCCGTCGGGCCCAGCACCGAGCAGTGGTAGTGGTCGCAGAGCGTGAAGTTGTCGGCGAGCGCGTGGAAGAAGGGCAGGTCTTCGCGTGTGTAGTAACCCATCGTGTTCGGCCCGTCGCGCAGGCCGTTGGCTTCCAGGTGCACGGACAGGAACTTGTCGAGGGCGCCGCCGTCCCACGCCTCGTGCATCGGTCCCCACGAGTGCGTGATGTCGTTCACGCACTCGCCGCCGGCTTTCGTGTCGAAGTGGAACGGCAGCAGGTGGCCGCCGTACGGTTCACCCGCTTCGCCGGGGAACGGCTGGGCGAAGATCGTCCTGCCGCTGCCGTCGGGCAGGAGCAGCGCTTTTCTGTCACCGAAGCCGCGGACGCCGCGGTACGTGCCGAAGTAGCTGTCGAACGACCGGTTCTCGTTGATGAAGATGACGACGTGTTCGATCTCGTCGAGCCCGCCACACGCCGCAGTGGTCGCGAGCGCGCGCTCGAGCACGCGCGCCGGCTCCAGCAGCGTCTGCGCTCCCGCGAGCAACCCCGCGGCGGCCCCGGCGCGAAGCACCTGGCGCCGCGTCATCTTGCGCTGCTCGGACCCCCCGGTCACCCCCTGTGCCGACACGCGCGCCAGCTACCCGCTCCACGCCCGGTCCAAACTCCCAACGAGAGCGCGGTGCCCGCGAGCTAGGCTGGAATGGCGATGGATACCGGCGAGCGCCACGCCAACGAGCTGTGGGTATGCCATCTCGGCGTGGTTCCCTACGGCGAGGCGCTCGACCTCCAGCACCGTGTCCGCGCGCGCCGCCAGGCGGGGGAGCTGCCCGACACGCTGCTGCTGCTCGAGCACCCGCCGACCTACACCCGCGGTCGCCGCACCGGCCCGGGGGAGCTCGCGCTCGGGGAGGCGTTCTACCGCGAGCGCGGGATCGAGGTCTTCGACGTGGACCGCGGCGGCCGCGTCACCTACCACGGGCCCGGCCAGCTCGTGGGCTACCCGATCATGGGCGTGGAGGACGTCCACCGCTTCGTGCGCACCATGGAGATCGCGCTCGTGGACGCGCTCGCGGCTGAGCTCCTCGTGGCGCACGCCCGCCCGCAGGACGGCCCCGACTACACGGGCGTCTGGGTCCAAGACGACGGTGAGGGCCAGCGCAAGGTCGCCTCGATCGGCGTGCACGTGCAGCGCGGCGTGAGCACCCACGGGTTCGCGGTGAACGTCCACAACGACCTGGAGCCGTTCACGTGGGTGGTCGCGTGCGGGCTGCCGGACGTGACGATGACCTCGCTGGAGCGGGAGCAACCGGACGCGGACGCGGACTGCGCAGCGCGGATGCGCTGCTTCCGCAGGCGTGTGGCGGACAGCTTCGTGCGCGCCCACGGCCGTCGCCAGCGCCTCGTCACACCGGAGCGCCTGGGGATCGATGTCCCGTCGGTCACGGCGCGGGGGGCGCTCGCCCGATGAGCGCCACCCGCTCCCGCGCGAACCCCGGTGGCATGGACGTGCTGCGGGTGCTCGGCCCCGACGTGCGGCCGCTGCGCGAGCGCAAGCCGCCGTGGTTCAAGGTGCCGCCGCCCGGCGGCGAGCGCTACCGCGAGCTGACCGAGCTGATCCGCTCGGAGAACCTGCACACGGTCTGCCAGGAGGCCGCCTGCCCCAACGTCGGCGAGTGCTGGGAGCGCGGCACCGCCACGTTCATGATCCTCGGCGACACGTGCACGCGCCGCTGCGGGTTCTGCAACGTCAAGACGGGCAAGCCCACGTGGAACGACCCGCTCGAGCCCGCGCGCGTGGCCCGTTCGATCGCGCGCATGGGCCTGCGCCATGCGGTGGTGACCTCCGTCGACCGCGACGACCTGCCCGACAAGGGCGCGAGCGCGTTCGTGGGCGTCATCCGCCAGGTGCGAAGGCAGGCGCCCGAATGCCAGATCGAGGTCCTCACCCCCGACTTCCAGGGCCAGGAGATGCCGCTCGCGAAGGTGATCGCCGAGCGCCCCGACGTGTTCAACCACAACGTCGAGGTCGCTCCGCGCTTGTACCCGCTCGCGCGCCGCGGCTCGGAGTTCGAGCGCTCGTGCAGGGTGCTGGCGAACGCCGCCGAGATGGGAGAAGGCGAGGTGATCACCAAGTCCGGGCTGATGGTCGGGCTCGGCGAGACGCACGAGGAGATGGTGGAGGCGTTCGCCGCGCTGCGCGCGTCGGGCGTGCAGGTGCTCACCGTCGGCCAGTACCTGCGCCCCTCCGAGCGCCACCTGCCGGTGGTGCGCTACTGGCACCCCGACGAGTTCGCCGCGCTGGAGCGGGACGCGTACGCGCTCGGCTTCGACCACGTCGCCGCCGGCCCGCTCGTGCGCTCCTCCTACCACGCAGACCAGCACGTCCCGCAGGGCCTGCCGGGCGTGGGCCCGCTCGCCGCCGCCGCGCGCTGAGCCGGCGGCCCCCTCGATCGCTCGGCGCGATTAGGCTCGCGCGATGTTCCCCCTGCGGGACAACATCCCCCTCTCCCGCCTGCCCGTCGTCACGATCGCGCTCGTCGCGATCAACGTCGTCGCCTACCTGATCTCGATCCGCCACGGCGGAAGCTTCTTCGGCGGGCCCGCCGACGGCGTGGCGGTGCACTACGGCGCGATCCCCTACGAGCTGACCCATCCCGGCAAGCACTGCGATCTGATCGCCGAAGGCCAGCTGAGCGGCGTCGTCTGCCAGGGCCAGGCCGGCGTGACCGGCACGCCCGGCGCACAGCCGTCCACCGCCGAGACCGTCCTGACGTCGATGTTCCTGCACGGCAGCTTCCTGCACATCGCCGGGAACATGCTGTTCCTCGCGATCTTCGGCCCGAACGTGGAGGACCGTGTCGGGCGCCTGCGCTATCCCGTCTTCTACCTCGCTGGCGGCGCCGTCGCGCTCGCCGCGCAGGTGCTGGTCGACCCCGGCTCGACCGCTCCCACGCTCGGGGCGTCGGGCGCGATCGCCGCCGTTCTCGGCGCCTACATCGTGCTGTATCCCCGCGCCCGTGTGCTCACGCTCGTGTTCATCGTCTTCTTCGTGACGATCGTGGAGCTGCCCGCGCTGGTGCTGCTCGGCATCTGGTTCCTCACCCAGCTGTGGTTCGGCGCAGCGGGCCTCGCGAGCCCCGTCGGCGGTGGCGAAGGCGTCGCCTACTTCGCGCACGTCGGCGGATTCCTGTTCGGGCTGCTCGCGATCCGGCTGCTCGTGCGCCGCGGCGGCGCGCGCGGCGGCCCGCGGCCGTCGCGGCCGGTTTACTAGAGACCGATGCACGCGTGCACGCCCGAGGGGGCGCCCCCTCCCCCGCGCCTCGCGCGCGCCCGGCAGGAGCCACGAAGGGCTCGCGCGCGGTGAGGCGGCTCGCCGTGCTGGTGATCGCGCTGCTGTTCATCGTGGGCTTCGCGGGGCTCACGATCGCGTCGATCGCCGAACAGGGGCTCACCGCCGCCGGAGTGCTCTCGATACTGATCCTGGTGCTGTTGAGCGTGGGGATAATCGGCGCGATGCGCAACCCGCCGCGATGAGCACGTCGCCGTTCATGACCCCCACCCAGAGCCGCGAGCGACGCACGCGCGCAGCCGCACGCCGCCGCAGGCGGCGGATCGGAGCAGCGGCAGCCGCCGCCGTCGTCCTGCTCGCCGCAGGGCTCACGATGGCGCTCGCCAAAGGCAGCCCGGCGAGCCATCGCCGCGGCGCGCGCCACGGCGGTGTGAGCGCGCGCGTGTCGCATCTGCCCGCCGTCTCGGCGCTCGGGCTGCCGCTCGGCAAGCGCTGGCTGCCGGCCAGCGGTCTCGCCGACCCCGCCGCCGACCCCGTGCAGATCGCCTTCCACCACCCGCCGCGCGCGGGTCTGCTGTTCAACCTCGACACGGGGCAGGTGCTGTGGCAGCGCAACCCCACCGTGCGCCTGCGGATCGCGAGCCTCACGAAGATGATGACCGCGCTGCTGACCGTGCAGGCCGATCCCCCCGGCACGCCGGTGCTGATCACCAAGCTCGCCTACGACCAGGGTGGCTCGAAGGTGGGCGTGCTCCCGCTCGGCCACCACGTGCGCCTGGAGACGCTGCTCTACGGGCTGCTGCTGCCATCGGGCAACGACGCCGCGTACGCGCTCGCCGAGCGCGTCGCCGGCAGCGTGCACGCGTTCGTCGCGCGCATGAACGAGGAGGCCGCCCAGCTCGGGATGGGGTGCACGCGCTACTCCTCCCCCTCCGGCTTCTACGACATGCACAACTACTCGTGCGCGATCGACCTCGCCCAGCTCGCCCGCGCCGACCTCGGCCAGCCGAGGATCGCACGCATCACGCGCACCTACACCGCCGCGCTCCCCTTCCCGATCAAGGGCGGCAAGCTGTTCCTGACCAACAACAACCCGCTGCTGATCTACCACTACCCGGGGGTCACGGGGCTGAAGACCGGGTACACCGTCGCCGCGGGACGCTGCCTGGTCGCCACCGCCGAACGCAACGGCGTGCGGCTCGGCGTCGTCGTGCTCAACTCGACCGAACCCGGGATCCAGGCGCGCAAGCTGCTCGACCACGCCTTCCGGGACGTCTACCACCAGGCGCCCGTCTCCGAGCAGCCGATGCCGCCGGGGGCTTAGGGCTGTCAACGCGCCCGCAGGCGGTGAGGAGTACCGTTGTGGGACGAGGGATTGACTGGCCAGTCAGCCAAAGGAGGATGCGACGTGGATCTCGATGACACACCCGACCAGGCCGCCTATCGGGCGCAGGTGCGGGCCTGGCTCGATCAGAACAAGGGCAGCGCGCCGGTGCTGCAGGGCGAGGGTGCCCTCACCGACGAGGACGAGATCGTCGCCGCGCGCCGCGCCTGGCAGGGCAAGCTCGCGGAGGCCGGCCTCGCCGGCGTGACCTGGCCGAAGGAGTTCGGCGGGCAGGGCCTCGGCCCGATCGAGCAGGTGATCTGCAACCAGGAGATCGCCCGCGCGAAAGTGCCCGGCATCCTCGACGCGATCGGCGTCGGCATGCTCGGCCCCACGATCATCGCCCACGGCGCCGACGAGCAGAAGACGCGCTACCTCGGCGCGATGCTCCACGGCGACGAGGTGTGGTGCCAGCTCTTCTCCGAGCCCGCAGCGGGATCCGACCTCGCCGCGGTGCAGACGCGCGCCCGCCGGCAGGACGACGGCACCTGGCGCCTGTCGGGACAGAAGGTGTGGACCACCAACGCGCAGTTCGCCTCCTACGGCCTGCTGCTCGCGCGCACCGACGCGGACGTGCCCAAGCACAAGGGCATGACGATGTTCATCGTGCCGATGGACGCCGAGGGCGTCACCGTGCGCGGCCTGCGCCAGATCTCCGGCGAGGCCGAGTTCAACGAGGTGTTCTTCGACGACGTCGCGCTCGACGACGGCGCCGTCGTTGGCGGCGTTGGGAACGGCTGGGGCACCGCGCTGACGACGCTCATGTACGAGCGCGTGACGATCGGCCTCGGCGGCGAGGGCATGGGTTACAACTCCACGCGCTTCGCAGGCGCGATCGCGGGCGACGAGGCCGCGCGGCGCGACCCCGAGGTGCGCCACCAGCTCGGCGAGATCGCAAGCGAACTGCTCGCGGTGCGCTTCACCGGCTACCGCACGCTCACCGCGCTGCAGAAAGGCCAGATCCCCGGCCCCGAGGCGGGGCTCGCCAAGGTCACGATCGTCAACGGCGCGATCCGCGCGGGCGACCTGATCGCCGATGTCCTCGGCCCGGACGCCCTGGACGAGGACAGCGACTGGGCCTACATGATCTCGTTCCTGCCCGGGCTGAAGTCCGCGGGCGGGACGGAGGAGATCCTGCGCAACACCGTCGGCGAGCGGGTGCTCGGGCTGCCGCCCGAGCCGCGGCTGGACAAGGGCATCCCCTTCTCCGAGCTGCGCTCCAAGGAAGGGGCGGCAGCATGAACCTCGCACTCTCCGACGAGCAGGTGTTCCTGCGCGAGGCCGCGCGCGGCGCGCTCTCGCGCTTCAAGACCGTCGAGGCCGCGCGCGAGGCGCTGGACTCCGACCAGAGCGCGCTGCCCGACCTGTGGCCGATGGCCACCGAGGCCGGGTGGCCGGGGCTTCTGATCGACGATGCGCACGGCGGCGCGGGGCTGGACGTGTTCGACGCGATGCTCGTGCTCGGCGAGTGCGGGCGCGTGCTCGCGGGCGTGCCGCTGCTGGGGCACCTGCCCGCGACGGCGATCCTCGGGAGCGCAAGCGCGGGCGGGGACCTGCTCGCACCGCTCGCGAGCGGCGAGAAGCGCGCCGCGTACCTGCCCGCCGAGCCGCCCGGCGAAATCGAGTCGGGGTGGACGTGCGACCCCGCGCGCGGGCTCGCCCGCGCCGAGCTGCCCACCGTGGGTGCCGACGGCACCGTCTCGGGCCACGTGGCGTTCGTGCCCGACGCGCCGGGCGCGGATGTGCTCGTCGGCGTCGGCCTCGAGGACGGCAGCCCGGTCGGGTTCGCCGTGGAGAGCGGCGCAGCGGGCCTCGAGGTGGAGGACGTGATGCGCTACGACGCCACCCGCAGGCTCGGGCACGTGACGCTCAGCGCCACCCCCGCCACGGTGCTGGACGCCTCCGCGGACGACCTCGCCTCCGCGTGGTACCTCGCGCAGGCGTTGATCGCCGCGGAGTCGATCGGGAGCGTTGAAACCGCGCTCGACGTGTCGGTGGCGTACGCCAAGGAGCGGCACACGTTCGGTCGTGCGATCGGCTCCTACCAGGCCGTCAAGCACTCGCTCACCGAGGTCCTGCGCCAGCTCGACAACGGCCGCTCGCTGCTCTACTACGCCGGCTGGGCCCGTAACGGCTCGCCCGGCGAGTTCCCGCTCGCCGCGAGCGCCGCGCGCTCGGTCTCCAGCCGGGCGCTGGACTACGCCGCGCGGGCGATGATCTCGGTGCACGGCGGCATCGGTGCCACGTGGGAGCACGACGCGCCGCTGTACTTCCGGCGCGCGCAGCTCTCGCGCAGGCTGCTCGGCGGCAGCTCCGGCGCCACGGACCGCGTCGCCGGCGAGCTGCTCGCGGGCGCTAGCGCCTGACGGGACCCCGCTCTGTTCCGCGCGACCGCGCCGGGGGGCGCGGCGCGCGGAGCGCAGCGCGGACCGGCGCACCGTAGGCCGCTTCCACCGCGTCGATCAGGCGCGGGGACACGCCGCAGTTGATGCAGAAGCCGTGCTGGGACCAGCCGATCGCGCGGGCGAGCACCTCGTCGGCGTAGAGCACGCCGGTGAGGTCGTGGCCGTAGTAGTCGTAGGCGGCGTTCCACGCCGAGGCGTCGAGCTGGTAGCCCGCCCCGTCCGCCGAGAGCAGGTGCGCGGCCGCCATGATCGAGTCGAAGTCGTCGTAGATCGACGGGTGCCCGGCCGTCGCGTGGTCATATGAGGCCGGGCGCTGACCGAAGAGGTAGGAGCCCGACACCAGGGCCCAGGTCGAGGGCACCCGCCGGGTCCCGTTCGTCACGTTGAACTGCATCGGGCCGCCGCAGCAGTGCGCGAAGTTCAGCCCGCCGTAGATGCCCGGCGCGGTCGAGAACGCGCTCTCCTGCCTGTGGATCGAGGCGATCAGCAGCCAATCCACCCCGAACGTGCGCTGCGCGGTGGCGTAGATCGGGTAGAAGCCCTCCATCCATCGGCGCGAGATGTGGGTCTGCGTGGCGCCGAGGAGCGCGCGCCGCTGCTCCCGCTGCTCGGCCGGCGACGGGCGTGCGACCAGCGCCCCCGCGGGCGCCGCGACCGCGGGACCGACCGCAGCGGCCGGCACGGGCGTGCTCGCCACGAGCGGCACCGGCGGCGGCGCGACCGACCCGCGCGCGCCCACGAGACCCGTCAGCACGAGCAGCAGGAAGACCAGGCCCACCCCCGCAACGACGCACGCGAGGATCCAGGCGCGCCGTTCGGACGGCGGCGCGGGCAGGTGCGCGGCGGGGGTCTCCTCTCCAGCGGCCACTCGCACACACGCTAGCGGCGCGACCTTGCGCCTATCGTCGGGTTATGAGAGCCGTGCGAAAGACGACAGCGATCCTGCTCGCGAGCGCCACCGCCCTCGCCTGCGGCCTGCTCGGCACGGACGCCCGTGCGATGCCCACGCTGGGCGCCGCCCAGCAGGGCTACCTCGCGCTCGCCCAGCACGGCGCCGCGCTCGCGCTCTCGCGCTGGCACGACCGGCGCCGCGGCTGGTACGACGCGCGCCTCGGCGACCGCGACCGCTATCCCCTGGCCACGATCTGGGACATCGTGCCGCTGTTCGAGACGCTCGACGCGATCGCGATCGCGCAGCCGACCGGCGCCCACAGGGCCGCGGTCGACCGCTTCGCGCACGGGGCCGAGCGCTACCTGAACCGCGGCCTGCGCCCGCTCCCCGGCTACTCCCCCTATCCCGGCGACCGCGAGCCGTCCACCGAGACGTGGTTCGACGACAACGGCTGGTGGGGGCTGGCGTTCGCCAACGCCTACCGCGCCACCGGAGAGCGCCGCTACCTCACCGACGCGATGCGCGCGCTCCGCTACATCGCCGCGGTCGGTTGGGATCCGCGCGCGGGCGGGATCTGGTGGAACACCACGCATCCCTACAAGGCGGGCGAGGCGCTCGCGTCGGCGTCGCTGCTCGCGGTGCTGATCTACGAACAGAGCCGCTCGCCGTTCGCGCTCGCACAGGCGCACAGGTTCCTCGCATGGGCCGACACGAGCGGCTTCAGCCTCCGCGACGGGCTCTACGCGGGCAGCAGCGCGGACCCCACCCCGATCGACTACATCGAGGGCCCGCTGATCTACGCCGAAGCCGCGCTGTGCCGGCTCGGCGGCGAACAGGAACGCTGCACGCGAGCGGAGTCGCTCACCCAGACAGCGCTCGCCCGCTTCGGCTACCTGCTCGACTTCTCCCCGCAGTACGACGCGATCTACCTGCAGTGGATGCTCGCGCTCTACGGGCTCGACCACAACCCCACGCTGTACCGCATGGCTGCCCAGAACGCCGCCGACGCCCGGGCGCGCGCGCTCGACGGCAGCGGCCTCTACCTGCGCTCGTGGAACGGCGAGACGCTGCCCCTCCGCTACGCGCGGCCGGGGATGGTGCAGACGCAGGCCGCCACCACGAGCCTGTTCGCGTGGCTTGCGGTGTACCCGCCGCAGGCGCCCGAGCTCTGAGCGCGCGCGCTCAGAGGCCCATCGCGCGCCGGAGCAGGCGGTCGAACACGTGGTCGGGCAGCAGGCGCTTCATCGCCAGCATCGCGCGCGCGTCGTTGCCCACGAGATAGCGCGCGCGCATCCGGCGGGCGCCGAGCGCGCGCTCGATCGTGGAGGCGACCGCCTCGGGCGCGACGCCGCGCTTGCCCGTGTCCTCCAGCACCTTTTCCAGCTTCGGGATCGCCTCGCCGTAGATCGGCGCGAGCTCGTCCGGCAGGGTCAGCCTGTCCGCTTCTTCGCGACCCTTGTCCCAGATCGGCGTCGCCACCGAGCCCGGCTCCACGAGCGTCACCTGCACGCCCGATGTGAAGAGCTCCACGCGCATCGCATCCCCGAAGGCCTCGATCGCGTGCTTGGAGGCGCCATACGGCGCGGTGAACGGGGTCGCCACTTTGCCCCCGATCGAGGAGATGAACACGATCCGGCCGCGCGCCTGGCGCAGCGCCGGCAGCAGCGCGCGCGTCAGCGCGATCTGACCGAACACGTTCACGTCGAACTGGCGGCGGAGGTCCTCGTCCTCGACGATCTCCACCGGCCCGCCCACGCCGATCCCTGCGTTGTTGACCAGCGCGTCGAGGCGTCCGTGGCCGCCATCGCCGCCGTTCGCGGCGCGGACCTGCTCGGCCGCCGCCGCCACGTCCGCCGGGCTGGTCACGTCGAGCGTGATCGGCCGCACGCGCCCGTCGGGCGCGCTCGCCCGGAGCTGCTCGCCCGCCTCGGCGTTGCGCACGCCCGCGAGCACCGTCCAGCCCCCCTTGGCGAGGGCCAGCGCCGTGGCCCGACCAATCCCCGTGGAGGCTCCCGAGATCACCGCGACAGGCACGGCACGCGACGCTAACAGACCGCCGGCGCTCGCGGCGGGCCCGTCGCCCGCTCCCTAGCATGTGCCGCTATGCAGCATCCAAGCAGCAGGCCGCGGCTCGGCGCGCGCCGAGCCGTTCGTGTCTGCTGGCGTCCCGCCGCCGCGGCCGTGCTCGCGTGGACCCTCGCCGGCTGCGGCTCGGGCTCCCACGTCCTCGCCGCCACCGAAGGCCCACAGGTGAGCTGTCAGGCGACCGTCGTGGAAGACCTCGTGCGCGTGATGAGGCGCGTGTACAGCGAGGGCGTCTTCAGCGAACGCACGAAGGTCGCCAAGCGCTTCGTCGCGCGCTCGCAGGCGCTGTCGAGGGCGGTTGCCACGAACGACGGCGCCGCGGCGCAGGCGGCCGCCCAGGCGCTCGTGGCCACCGGCAAGCTCACCAACCTGCGCGTGACCCACCACGGCACGCTGATCGCCGAGGCGGGCGGCCCTGCGATCACGCCCCTGAAGGGGTCGATCATGCCGCCCGGCGCGACCGCGGGGACGCTGCCGATCGGCAGCTACACGACGAGCGTGTGGAGCGACGAAGGCTTCCTCGCCGAGTCCGAAGGGATCACCGGTGGGCGCGTCGCGCTGCGCCTCGGCGAGAAGACCGTCGGCGGCTCGTTCCGGGTGCGCCGGCGGTCGCTGCCCGCCACCGGGAGCATCACGATCGACCACGTCCCGTACGCGTTCGCGTCGTTCCGCGGCACCGCGTTCCCCTCGGGCGCGCTGCGCATCTACCTGTTCCGCACCGTCCCGTCCACCGCCGAAGTGTGCGCGCGCACCCGCGAAGCGACCACGTACAAGACGATCAGCCGGCTCGCGCGGTTGATCTACCAGGCGGAGGGCGGGCGCCGCACGCGGCCCCAGATCGAACGCGTCCAGACCAACGCGCCCCTGCTGGAAGCGGTCTCGCGCAACGACCCCGTGGCCACACGCAAGGCGGTTGCGGCGCTGCTGCACCACCACATCGTGCGCTTGCGCGTGTTCGGCGCCAAGGGGCTGCTCGTCGACGACGGCGGGCCGTACGTGCTCGCCCCAGTCACGGCGCCGCTGCGGCTGGGCGGCCGCACGATCGGCCGCTTCGTGCTCTCGATCCAGGACGACGAGGGCTACCTGCGCCTGACCAAGCGCCTCGTCGGCCTGAGCGTGCTGATGTACATGGGCGACGGGCACCCCGGCAAGGGCACGCTCGTGAAGAACAGCCTCGGGCCCGACCCCGGCGACGTCCCCGAAAGCGGGCGCTACCTGTACCGCGGCGCCACGTTCCAGGTGTACACCCTGCACGCGCAGGCGTTCCCGTCGGGGCCGCTCACGATCAACGTGCTGATCCCGGTGCCCTACCGGTAGCGCCCCGCCGTCGCGCAGAGTCGCGCGTCAGGCGGGCGTGAGCGTGGCGTACTTCTGCGCCAGGGAGTCGGTCAGCTCCGCGAACGCCTGGGAGAATTTGTCCACGCCCTCGCGCTCGAGCGTCTCGGTGACGTCCACGTAGTCCACACCAGCCGCCTCCAGCAGCTCGAACACACGCTCGGCCTCCTCGATGCCCTGCACGAGCCGTGGCTCGGGCTCGCCGTGGTCCTGGTAGGCCTTGATCGTGTCCTCGGGCACCGTGTTGACGGTGTCCGGCCCGAGCAGCTCCTCGATGTAGATCACGTCGGGGTAGGCGGGGTTCTTCGTGGACGTCGACGCCCACAGCACGCGCTGGGGGGTGGCGCCCTTGCCCGCGAGGAAGTCCCAGCGGGGACCCGAGAACGCCTCCTGGTAGTGCTTGTAGGCGAGCTTCGCGTTGGCGATCGCGAGCTTGCCCAGCAGGTCGTCGTGACCCCCGATCGCTTCGAGGCGTTTGTCGGCCTCGGTGTCGATACGGGACACGAAGAAGCTCGCCACCGACGCGACCGGGCGGGGGTCGCCGCCCTCGGCGACGAGCCGCTCGAGGCCGCGGATGTAGGACTCCGCCACCTCCGCGTAGCGGCGCAGGGAGAAGATCAGCGTGATGTTGATCGACCGTCCCTTCGCGATCGCGTCCTCGATCGCCCCGAGCCCGGGCTTGGTCGCGGGGATCTTCACCATCAGGTTCGGCCGGTCGACCGATTCGTGCAGCCGCATCGCCTCGCGGAACGTCCTCAGCGAGTCGTAGGCCAGGCGCGGGTCGACCTCGATCGACACGTAGCCGTCGCGGCCGTTGCCGGCGTCGTAGGTCGGCCGGAACACGTCGCAGGCCTCGCGGATGTCCTGTTCGGCGAGCGCCCAGAACGCCGCCTCGGCGTCGGCGCCCGATGCGATCAGCTCGGCGAGCTGCTCGTCGTAGGCGTCACCCGCGGTCATCGCCTTCTCGAAGATCGACGGGTTCGACGTGGCGCCGACCACCGCGAAGTCGTCGATCAGCTTCTGCAGGTGGCCGCCGCGGATCGATTCGCGCGAGAGGAAGTCCACCCACACGCTCTGGCCCAGTGCCGAGAGGCGTTGCAGGGGTTGCAGTGGATCCGCAGGCATGACGCCTCCTTAGGTTCTCGTTTGCAGCAATGCTCGGGCGCGGGCGAGGATCCCCTCGACGTCGAACCCGAACTTCTCGAGCACGGTCGTGCCGGGCGCCGACGCGCCGAAGTGGTCGAGGCCGAGCACGTCGCCCTCGGGTCCGACCCAGCGCCACCAGCACATGCTCGCCCCCGGCTCGACCGCCAGGCGCGGGCGCACATCCGGGGGCAGCACCTGGTCGCGGTACTCCTCCGACTGCGCTTCGAACAGCTCCATGCACGGCATCGAGACCACGCGCACCGCGGCGCCGCCCTCCGCCAGGGCGCGGCCGGCTTCGAGCGTGGGACCGACCTCCGCGCCGGTCGAGATCAGGATCGCCTCGGGCTCGGGCGCCGAGTCCCACAGCACGTAGGCACCGCGATGCAGCCCCTCCGCCGCGGCGACCTCGGTGCGGTCGAGCGTCAGCACGTTCTGGCGCGAGAGCAGCAGCGCCACCGGCCCGTCGTCGCGTTCCAGCGCGGCTCGCCACGCCTCCACGGTCTCGTTGGCGTCGCCCGGGCGCATCACCCAGAGGTTCGGGATCGCGCGCAGCGCCGCGTAGTGCTCGACGGGCTGGTGCGTGGGGCCGTCCTCCCCGAGACCCACCGAGTCGTGCGTCCACACCCACACGACGGGGATCTCCATCAGCGCGCTGAGGCGAACCGACGCGCGCATGTAGTCCGAGAACACCAGGAACGTCGAGCCGTAGGGATGCACGATCCCGCCGTGCACAGCCGTCCCGTTGACGATCGCGCCCATCGCGTGCTCGCGGATCCCGAACGGCAGGTTGCGGCCGGCGTGCACGCGGGAGAACAGGCCCGCCCCCTCGAACAGCGTCTTGGTGGACTCGACGAGGTCCGCCGCGCCACCGATCATCGCGGGCGCGAACTCCGAGAACGCGGCCATCGTCTTCTGCCCCGCCGAGCGGGTGGCGATCTCCTCACCGGCGGTGAACTCCGGCAGCGCGTCCTGCCAGCCGTCGCGCAGGCGCCCCGCGAGCGCGCGGTCCCATTCCTCGGCGAGGTCCGGGTTGGCCTCGCGCCAGCTCGCCTCCAGCTCGTTCCACTCGCTCTGCGCTGCGGCGCCCTGCTCGAGCAGCGACATGTGCGCGTGCACGCCCTCGTCGACCGCGAACCTCGCGTCCGGGTCGAAGCCCATCGCCTCCTTCGCCGCGCGGACCTCGTCTTCACCGAGCGGCGCGCCGTGGGCCTTTGCCGTGTCGACCGCGTTCGGCGCCGGGTAGGCGATGTGCGAGCGGATCGAGATGAACGAGGGCCGCTCCGGTTCCGCGCGCGCTGCGGCGAGCGCGGCCTGCAGGGCGTCGAGGCTCTCCGAATCCGCCACCCGCTGCACGTGCCAGCCGTTCGCCGCCATCCGCGAGGCGTGGTCCTCCCCGTCGAAGGAGATCGTCGTGCTGCCGTCGATCGTGATGCGGTTGTCGTCGTAGCAGACGATCAGCTTGCCGAGCCCGAACTGGCCCGCGATCGAAGCCGCTTCCTGGCTGACGCCCTCCATCATGTCGCCGTCCGAGCAGATCGCGTAGGTGTGGTGGTCGATCAGCTCGCAGCCGGGGCGGTTGAAGCGCTCCGCCAGGAAGCGCTCGGCGATCGCCATCCCGACCGCGTTGGCGACGCCCTGCCCGAGCGGGCCCGTGGTCACCTCGATGCCGTCAGTGTGGCCGCGCTCGGGATGACCCGGGCAGCGCGAACCCCACTGGCGGAACGCTTCGAGGTCCGCGATCCCCAGGTCGTAGCCGGTGAGGTGGAGCAACGAGTACTGCAGCACGCACGCGTGGCCCGAGGACAGCACGAAGCGGTCCCGGTTGGGCCATTTCGGGTCGGCGGGGTTCGCGCGCAGGAAGTGGCGGAAGATCGTGTAGCCGAGCGGCGCGAGGGCCATCGCCGTCCCGGGATGGCCCGCGTTGGCCTTCTGCACCGCGTCCATCGAGAGCGCACGGATCGTGTCGATCGAGAGGCGCGCGTCGTCGGTCCCGATGTCTGCCACGCTCGCTTGCCGGGTAGCGGCCATCACTCCCGATCCTAGCGGCGCCAGCCGCTAGCATCGCCGGGATGTCCGAGGAGCTCTGCGACGTCGGCGGGGGGATCACGCTCTGTTACGAGACGTTCGGCGACGCGTCCGATCCGACCGCCCTGCTGATCATGGGGCTCGGCACGCAGATGATCGCGTGGCAGGAGGAGTTCTGCGAGCAGCTCGCCGCGCGGGGCCTGCACGTCGTGCGGTTCGACAACCGCGACGCCGGACGCTCCACGCATGTGCCGGGACGCCCCCCCACGCCGCTCCAGCTGCTCACGCGCTCTCGCTCGGCGGCGCGATACGACCTCGACGACATGGCCGCCGACGCGGCCGGGCTGCTGCGCGAGCTCGACCTCGCCCCCGCGCACGTGATCGGCGCGTCGATGGGCGGGATGATCGCCCAGACGCTCGCTGCGCGGCACCCGGGGCTCGTGCGCTCGCTCACGTCGATCATGTCGACGACCGGCAGCCGTCGCAGCGGTCAGCCGGCGGTGGCGCTGTACCCGATCTTCCTCCGGCGCGCGCCGCGGGAACGCGACGCGTTCATCGAGCACACCGCCCGCGTGTTCGAGGCGATCGGGTCGCGCGAGATCGAGCGCGACCCCGCTGACATCCGCGAGCTCGCCGCACGCAGCTTCGACCGCGATCGCGACCCGTTCGGCACCGGCAAACAGCTCGCCGCGATCTTGGCCTCGGGGAACAGGACGCCCGACGTCCGCTCGATCGCCGCGCCCACGCTCGTGATCCACGGCGCCGCCGACCGGCTCGTGACCCCGTCGGGCGGCCGCGCCACCGCACGTGCGATCCCGGGCGCGCGGCTGATGATCGTCCCGAAGATGGGACACGACCTTCCGCGGCTGCTGTGGCCGCAGCTGATCGACGCGATCGCCGCCCACGCCGCGGCGGCCGACGAGGCCGCCGCGGGCGCGAGCGGCGGCGGGAGCCCAGCCCTGCAGGTCCGCCCCACCGCGTCGGGCCTGCAGGGGTAGGCCTCCCGCCCCCTCTGCCTCCCCTCACCCCTCCTGAGGCCGCCGGCTGCAGACACGCAGGCCGGCGAGCGTGTACCGGCGCCCGCTCGGGCACCAGCACCGCGGTTGTGGCTGCACACGCACGAGCAGGTGGTGGTCGTGGCGAGCGTGCGAGCGGCGGTAGGGCCAGCGGCCATGGAGGGCACGGAGCATCCGCTGCTCGTGGCAACCCGCTTCGCGTGCGGTCATCGGGCGTCGCTCCCAACTGCGCCCGTGACGTCGCGGCGGCGCCACGTGCGCCGACCCCCGTCCCCATGCTGCCGGTCGGGCATCCTGGCCGACCCTGTCCCCATCTCCATGCCTCTCCACTGCTTCCAAGCGTCACGACCACCCGCGCCTGCCCCTGCGAGTGGGCGGGTCCCTTCCCGCCAGGCACATATAAATCACGATTCCGAGCGCTTGTCAACGAACGTGCCGCGCGCGTGTGACCCCCTTCGAAGATGCGCCCGGCGGGAATCGAACCCGCGGCCTGCGGCTTGAAAGACCGCTGCTCTTTGGCTCCCCGAAGAGAACCGTTGACCACTGAGCTACGGGCGCGTGAGCTGCATCGACCTCATCGGCCGATGCACGGCAGCAGCTTAGTGCAAACAGCGCGAGCCGGTGTCGGGCACGCTCCGGGCGCGCCGCTGCCGATCAGGGCCCCGCGGCGGGCCTCACGAGGGCGCCGCGCGGAACCTGCGCGCGCGGTACGCCGATGCCGTCGCACAGCTTCACGCACGGCACGTACACCGGCCGGAACCCGAGGAGCTGCGGGATCGTCACGATCCTGTAGTGGCGTGCGCGCAACGCCGCGAGGATCAGGGGGTAGGCCGCGAGCGTCTGCCCGCGCGGGCCCCCGCCGTCGTGGGAGATGATGATCGATCCGGGCCGCACCTCCGCGAGCACCGTGTGCACGATCGACCGCACCCCGGGCTCCGCCCAGTCGCGCGGGTCGACGTCCCAGAGCACGGTCGCCAGGCCGAGCGCGCGGGCCGTCGCGACGACCGAGGAGTCGGCGTCGCCGTAGGGGGGGCGGAACACGCACGGCGTGTACCCGCTGACCGTGCGGATCGCCGACAGCGTCGACTGCAGCTCGCCCCGCGCGTTGCGGCTGGTGTCGAGGTCCGGGTGGGTGAACGTGTGGTCACCCGGCACGTCGCCGTTGCGAAGCTCGCGCAGGATCATTTCGCGGTAGGTCGAGGTGACCTGGCGGCCGATCATGAAGAACGTCGCGCTGACGTGCTCGCGTTCGAGCATCGTCACGAACGCGGGGGTGTCCGGCGCGGGCCCGTCGTCGAAGCCGATCGCAACCGCCCGCACGGGCGGGCCGCCGCGGTAGGGGCCGCCGCGGCTCACGCACCTCACGATCCTGTACAGCTGCCCGCGGGGCCGCACGGTGCCCGTCGGGGTGAGCGGCGTCGTCGCCGTGGGCGCCGCCGCGAGCAGCAGCTCGCTGGCGGGCCGCTCCGCGCGCACCGGCTTCGCCGGCCGCCCGCCGTCGCGGCCGGCGCTGCTCGCGCTCAGGAGCAGCACGAGCGGAAGCGCGGCCGCGACCACCAGCGCGCGGCTCCGCTTTGGGCGAGACGACATCTGCGCTGACCATACAGATGGCATGGGGGTCGCTCAGCGGGTGGACGGCTAGGCTGCCCGACGTGTCCAGCTACCTAGCGGCACTCGACCAGGGCACCACGAGCACACGGCTGATCCTGTTCGACGAGGCGGCGCGCACGGTCGCCGTCGCGCGCCGCGAGCACGCCCAGATCCTGCCGCGCGCGGGGTGGGTCGAGCACGACCCGATCGAGATCTGGGAGCGCGCCGTGGAGGTGATCGACGAGGCGCTCGCCGAGTCCGGCCTCGCCGCGTCGGACGTCGCAGCGATCGGCATCACCAACCAGCGCGAGACGACGGTCGTGTGGGACCGCGCCACGGGCGAGCCGCTCTACAACGCGATCGTGTGGCAGGACACGCGCACCGCCGCGCTGGTGCGGGAGCTCGCCGGCGAGCCCGGCGTCGACCGGCTGCGCGAACGCGTGGGGCTGCCGCTGTCCACCTACTTCTCCGGGCCGAAGATCGCGTGGATCCTCGAGCACGTCCCCGGGGCGCGCGAGCGCGCTGTGGCGGGCGAGCTCGCGTTCGGCACGATCGACAGCTGGATCGCGTGGAACCTCACCGGCGGTGTCGACGGCGGCGCGCACATCACCGATGTGACCAACGCGAGCCGCACGCTGCTGATGGACCTGCGCACGCTCGACTGGCACGACGAGAGCCTCGAGCTGATCGGCGTGCCACAGGCGATGCTGCCGGAGATCCGCTCCTCCTCGGAGGTCTACGGCGAGGCGCGCGTCAGCGCGCTGCGCGGGCGCCCGGTGGCGGGGATCGTCGGCGACCAGCAGGCGGCGCTGCTCGGGCAGGCGTGCATCGCCGCGGGTGAGGCCAAGAGCACGTACGGCACGGGCTCCTTCCTGCTCGTGAACACGGGCTCGGAGCCGATCGGCTCGACGACGCTGCTGACGAGCGTCGCCGCGCGCATCGGGTCCGAGCCGGCCTCATATGTGCTCGAGGGCTCGATCGCGGTCACGGGTGCCGCGGTGCAGTGGCTGCGCGACCAGATCGGCCTGATCGACAGCGCGGCCGCGATCGAGGAGCTCGCGCTGACGGTGCCGGACAACGGCGGCGTGTACTTCGTGCCGGCGTTCTCCGGGCTGTTCGCCCCGCACTGGCGCCCCGATGCGCGGGGGGCGATCGTGGGGCTCACCGCGTACGCGCGCGCAGGCCACCTCGCGCGCGCCACGCTCGAGGCGACCGCCTGGCAGACGCGCGACGTGCTCGACGCGATGCGCGAGGACGCCGGGATCGAGCTCGAGGAGCTGCGCGTGGACGGCGGCATGACCGCCAACGAGCTGCTCATGCAGGTGCAGGCGGACGTGCTCGGCGTCCCCGTGGTCCGCCCGCGCGTGATCGAGACGACTGCGCTCGGCGCCGCGTTCGCCGCGGGCCTGGCGTGCGGTGTGCTGGCCGACGCCGAGTCGCTGCGCGAGCGCTGGCACGCCGACCGTCGCTGGGAGCCCGCGATCGACGCGGACCTGCGCGAGGCCGAGCACGCGCGCTGGACGGCCGCCGTCGCCCGCTCGCTGGACTGGGCCTGACGCCCCTACTAGGGGCTGAGCACGATCTTCAGCGCCTCGCGGCGGTCGTAGATCGCGTACGCCTCGGGCGCGTCCTCGAGCGCCATGTGGTGGGTGACCAGCGGCGTCGGGTCGAGCACGCCCGCCGCCATCATCGCGAGCACGCGGTCGACGTGGCCGATCACGTTCGCCTGCCCGCCGCGCAGCGTGATCGCCTTCAGCCACAGCAGGCCGAGGTGGACCTCCGCGCGCTCCGCGTACACGCCGATGCACTGCACGCTGCCGCACGGGCGCGTGAGGCGCACCGCCATGTCGAGCGCATCCGGGTGGCCCACCGCGTCCACGCACACGTCCACGCCGCGCCCTTCGGTGGCCTCGCGCGCCGCTGCGCGGGGATCGTCCTCGGTCAGGTGCACGGGCACGCCCCCGAGCGCCTGCGCCACCGCCAGCCGCTCGGGCACGCTGTCGATCGCGAGCACCCGCGAAGCTCCGACGGCCCGCGCAGCCTGCACGGCGCACAGCCCCACGGGCCCGAGGCCGAGGACCGCCACCACGTCGCCGGGCTCCAGCCCGCTCGCGTGCACCGCGTGGAAGCCCGTGCCCATCACGTCGCCGGCGAACAGCGCGGTGTCGCTGCTCATCCCCTCGGGCACCTTGCGCAGCACGATGTCCGCCTGGGGGACGAGCGCCATGTCCGCCTGCGTGCCCTGCAGCGAGCCGAGCGTCGCGCCGTGGCCGAACGTCCGCGACTGCACGCAGCGGTGGTAGTCGCCGCGGCGGCAGAAGAAGCACGCCCCGCAGGCGGTGTGGAAGCAGCCCAGCACCCGATCGCCGACCGACACGCGCTCGACGGCATCGCCCGCGGCCACCACGGTGCCGACGTACTCGTGGCCGATCGTGAAGCCCGGCTCGATCTTCACGCGGCCGTGGTAGATGTGCAGATCCGACCCGCACACACCCGTGGCCTCGATGCGCACGACCACGTCGCTCGGCGCCTGGAGCTCCGGATCGGGGCGCTCCTCCACCCGGACCTCGCCGGCCGCCTGGAAGGTGACTGCTCGCATCGCCGCGGCAGCCTACCCCAAGGGCGCGGGCCCGACCTCGCGCAGCCCGCCGGTGCTCGGGTCGTAGACGAACCCGCGGATGTGCGCGCGCGAGACCAGCTCGGGCGCGGAGCGCAGCCGCTCGAGGCCCGCGTGCAGCGCCTCGTCGAGGTCCTGGAAGCCGCCCAGCGTCCAGGCGGGTTCGGCGCCGTCCGCAGCGAGAACCGCGGCGAACTGCTCGTCGGAGGCGCCGAGCATGCCGCAGCCCTCGTGCATGATCACCATCACCTCCTCGGTCCCCAGCAGCCGCTGCGAGGCGCTCAGGGAGCGAAGCGCGTCGTCGCTGACCAGCCCGCCCGCGTTGCGGATCACGTGCGCGTCGCCCGGCTGCAGGCCGAGCAGCGCGTACACGTCGATCCGCGCGTCCATGCACGACAGCACCGCCACACGCCTGCGCGGCCGGGAGCCGAGCTCGGGGGTGGCGCGCTCGGCCGCGTGCGCGCCTGCGTGGGCGAGCATCTCGTCCGTCTCCGACATCCGGGTGATGCTAGGTCTTCGCGGCCTTCGAGGCGCCGAGGCTGCCGCCAGTCCGTCCTCTAGGCTCGCCGCGCATGATCAGCAAGGTGAGGCTCGAGGCCTTCTCGGACGGCGTGATCGCGATCGCCATAACGCTGCTCGTCCTCAACATCGACGTGCCACCCCACGCCGGCGGCCAGCTCGCGCATCGGCTCGGCGAGCAGTGGCCCAGCTACGCCGCCTACGCGGTCTCGTTCATCACGATCGGGATCATCTGGATCAACCACCACGGGATGGTCTCCCGCCTGGCCGCGGTCGACCACTCGATCCTGATGCTCAACCTGCTGCTGCTGCTGTCGATCGGGCTGCTGCCGTGGACGACGGCGCTGATCGCCGAATACCTGCGCGAAGGCAGCGGGCAGCACCTCGCCGCAGCGATCTACGCGGGCAGCTTCCTGACGATGGCGAGCGCCTTCTACGCGATGCAGCGTCACATCCTCCAGAACCGCCGGCATCTGCTCACCGAGGCGTTCGACGAGGAGCGGCTGCGGGCGATCGATCGGCGCAACCGCTTCGGCCTGATCCCGTACGCGGTCGCCGCCGCGCTGGCGCCGCTGTCCGCGTACGTCACGCTCGCGATCTGCGCGGTGATCGCGGCGTTCTACGCGCTTCCCCCGCGGCCGCAGCAGGATCCGGCAGGGCACGCCGCGCCCTAGTCGGTCCCCGCCGGGCAGGGCAGCCGCGCGAGCAGCGCTCGATAGCGGTTCATGTCGGTGCGGTTCCAGTCGGAGTGGGTCTGGTGCTGGAAGGCGGGCACGCGGTCGTGGTGATAGGGCGAGGACAGGCTCTCGTTGTGCCCGATCACGTTGCGCAGCGCGATCCGGTAGCGGCACTGGAGCCAGCGCGTGAGCGCTAGCGAGGCGCGCATCTGCGCGCGGTCGGAGAGGATCTCGCCGTCGGAGAGCCCCACGTTCTCGATTCCGATCGCGGTCCAGTTGAGCCCGGTGGTGTGCCTGCAGCGCTCCGTCAGCGGCACGAGCTGGTCGATCCGCCCGTCGCCCTCCACGAGGAAGTGCGCGCAGGTGTTGGGCAGCTCGTGGAACTCGTTGTCGGGCACGTCCGGGGCGAACGTGTCCCACGCCTCCTGGGCGGTGCGCGTCTCGGTGTAGTGCTCCACGATCACGTGCGGGTCGCTCAGCCGGTGGGTGTCTTCGCCGTAGTGGCGCAGCGAGTAGGCCGACATCTGGCGCCGCCGGGCGGCGCCGTAGGGATCGGCCACCGGCGGATGCGGGGCGGGGACGGCGCTGGCGCAGTCGCGGCCGCTCCCGAGGCCGTGAGCGGTGCGGCGTCGGACGAGCCGCCGCCGCACCCCACCGCGACCACCGCGAGCCCGAGCGACGCGAGGGCGACGGCGTGCGTGGCGATCAGGCGAGTGCGGAAAGACGCGCCGCGGTGCTGCGCTCGCACCGCGGCTAACCGTGCCCGAGCACGGGGTGCGGCGCGTAGGGCTCCTCCAGGCGCGCGATCTCCTCATCCGAGAGCTCGAGCTCCTCGGCGGCGAGCGCGTCCTGCAGGTGGCCGGGCTTGGTGGCGCCGATGATCGGCGCGGTCACGCCGGGCTTGTGCAGCAGCCAGGCGAGTGCGACCTGGGCAGGCGGCACGCCGCGCTCGGATCCGACCTCCGCCACCCGATCCACCACGTCGAAGTCGGTGGGCTGGGCGTAGAGGTAGTCGCCGAACGGATCGGCACCGGACCGCGTTGTCAGGCGCTCGCCCTCGCGCGTGCGGTTGCCCGCGAGCATCCCTCGCGCGAGCGGGCTCCACGGGATCACCCCCACCCCCTCCTCGAGACAGAGCGGGATCATCTCCCGCTCCTCCTCGCGATAGATGAGGTTGTAGTGGTTCTGCATCGAGACGAACCGGGTCCAGCCGTTGCGCTCCGCGATGTGCTGGGCCTTGGCGAACTGCCACGCGAACATGCTGCTCGCGCCGATGTAGCGCGCCTTGCCCGCGCGCACGACCTCGTGGAGCGCCTCCATCGTCTCCTGCAGGGGCGTGCGTGGGTCGAAACGGTGGATCTGGTACAGGTCGACGTAGTCGAGGCCCAGCCGCTGCAGCGATGCGTCGATCGCGCTGAGCACGTGCTTGCGCCCGAGCCCCCCGCCGTTCTCGCCCGGGGTCATGGGCATGAACACCTTGGTCGCGACGACGACCTCCTCGCGCGCGAACAGCTTCCCGAGCAGGCGGCCGGTCGCGATCTCGCTCGCCCCGTGCCCGTAGGTGTCGGCGGTGTCGAAGAACGTGATCCCGCCCTCGACGGCGGCCTTCACGATCGGCTCGGCGGCGGTCTCGTCGAGCACCCACGGCCGGTCGGCGTCCTCGCCGTAGCTCATCATCCCGAGGCACACCCGGGACACGCGCAGGCCGCTGGCGCCGAGGTTGACGTACTGCATCAGCCGATTATCACGAGGCCGCCGCGGAGCGGCGGCGTCCCGCCGGCTTCTGCGCTCCCGCTGCGCCCGCGCCTCGCTTGCGAGCCCCGGCACGCTTGCGCGCGAGCGCGAGCAGGTCGTCCATGCCGCCGGCGATGCCCGCTGTGAGCACGTCCACGTCGGGTGCGCCGTCGTAATCGCCGGTGACGCCGAAGTACAGCCCGCCGTCGTAGGAGAAGATCGCCACCACGATCCGGATCGAGCCGACGACGGGGACGAACGGATAGGACTGCAGCATGCGCCGCCCGAGCGTCTGCACGGGCACCTGCGGTCCGGGCACGTTCGTGGTGGCCGTGTGCATGTTCAGCCGCGGCGCGCTCGTCACGAGCCGGCTGCCGAGCGCGAGCAGCAGCGGCGGCGCGAACCCTGACATCGAGGAGAGCACATCGCCCGCGACCGCCTGCTTGCTCTGCTTGATCCCGTCCATCTCGGCGCGGATCCTCGACAGCCGCCGGGCCGGATCGCCGATCCCCACGGGCAGGCTCGCGAACACCGCCGAGACGCGGTTGTTGTAGACGCCGCGCTCGCCCCTGCGTCGCACCGAGACGGGAACCATCGTGCGCACGATCCGCTCCCGCGGGACGTCCTCGCCGCGCGCGTCGAGCAGGTCGCGGAACCCGTTCGTGATCACCGTGAGCACGACGTCGTTGACCGTGCCTCCCAGCGCCGCGCGGACCTCCTTGACATCCGCGAGGCTCGCCTCGGCCCAGCTCCAGCGGCGGTGGGGCCCGATCGGCCCGTTCAGCGAGGAGGACTCGACGGGCCGCATGCTCGACGTGGAGGCGAGCGCGCTGCGCACGAACTCCTCCACCTGTCCGAGGGTGGTGCGCGGCGCGCTCACCGCGCGGCGCAGGCCCTCGAGCTGCCCCGACGGGCTCAGCCAGTGCCCGACAGTCCGCGTCAGGATCTGGATGTCGGTGGGCTCGGGCTCCGGCGACCACGGCCGCTCGGACTCCGTCGAGGTGGTGTCGGAGAACATCACCGACATCAGGTCGGTTGCGGCTTCGCCGTCGACCATGCAGTGGTGCACCTTCGACAGCAGCGCCCAGCGGCCGCCGCCGAGCCCCTCGACCATCCACAGCTCCCACAGCGGCTTGTTGCGATCGAGGTGCCCGGAGAACACGCGCGCGGCCATCTGGCGCAGCTGCTCGTCGGATCCGGGCGAGGGCAGCGCGGAGTGACGCACGTGGTAGTCGAGGCTGAAGTGGGGGTCGTCCACCCACACCGGCGCGCCCGCGGCGAGCGGCACGAACCTGACCTTCTGGCGGTAGCGCGGGACGATCCCGAGCTTGCCCGCGACCATCGCGCGCAGGTCCGCGAACGGGGGGGCGGGCCCCTCGAAGATGCTCACGCCGCCGATGTGCATCGGGGTGACGTCGTTCTCGACGTGGAGGAAGGAGGAGTCCATCGCGCTCATCCATTCCATGCGGCGGCCCCTACTCGTCCAGGAAGTCGTCGAGCACGCGGTACACCTCGGGGTGCACCGACATCCCGCAGTGGCTGGAGTCGACCTCGACCTGCTCGCCGTGCGGGTCCAGGCACGCGCGCCAGTCGACGATCGCATCGCTGCGCGAGTGGATCGCCAGCGCGCACACGTGCTCGGCGAGCGGCGCCGTCTGCTCGGCCCGGAAGTCCGCGCAGCACTCGCCCTCGTGGCAGCGCGTGGAGAACAGCCCCGGCACGCGCAGGTCGCCGAGGCGTGCCAGCAGCCGCACCGTGCGCAGCACCGGCAGCGAGACCGCCAGCGGGTCGAGCACCGGCGAGCCGAGCGTGGCGAGCGCTGCGACGTTCCCGGGCTCGCGCACCGCGAGCGCGCGGGCCAGCGCGCCGCCCCGGCTCTGGCCGATCAGCACCACGGGCTCGCCCGCGCTCGCTGCGAGCTCCTGGACCTGCACCTGCAGGCGCGAGACGATCCGCCCCGCGCAATCGACGTTGGCGAGCATGCCCGCGCTCGCCACGCGGTGGCCGCGGCGGCGCAGCCACTCGCGCAGGATCGAGAGCGAGGAGTCGCCGGCCATGAAGCCGGGGATCACCAGCACGGGAGGCGCTTCGGCGCGGCGCCGCGGCGAGCGCAGGCCCCCGTCGGCGAGCAGCCGGGCGAGCTCGGCGCTGTAGCGCAGCTCCCCCCAGATCGGCGCGACCGGCGCCGCTGCCACGGTCCCCTCCTCGGACATCGTTCACATAGAGTACGCGCCCGTGGAGCTCTCCAACCGTCACGTGGTGATCACCGGCGGCGCGGGCGGGATCGGGAGCGCGCTCGCCGCGCGGATCGCCGCCGAGGGTGCGCGCGCGGTCGTGGTGGCCGATCGCGACGCCGACGGCGCAGCGCGGGTCGCGAACGGGATCGGTGGCCTGGCCGTCGAGTTCGACGCGGGGCGGGAGGACAGCGTCCAGGAGCTGGTGCGCCGCGCCACGGAGGCGAACGGCCCGATCGACATCTTCATCTCCAACGCCGGGGTGCCGGGCTCGCTGGGCGGCCCCGAGGCGCCCGACGAGACCTTCGACGAAGCGTGGCGCGTCAACGTGATGGCGCACGTCTGGGCCTCGCGGGCGCTGCTGCCCGAGATGCTGGAGCGCGGGGAGGGCTACCTCGTCAACACCGCTTCGGCCGCGGGGCTGCTCACGCAGGTGTCCTCGCTCGTCTACAGCGTCACCAAGCACGCCGCCGTGGCGCTGGCGGAGTGGATGGCGATCGAGTACGGCGACGCGGGCATCCGCGTGTCGTGCATCTGCCCGCAGGGCGTGCGCACGCCGATGCTCGAACTCGCGATGGAGGACGCGGTGGGCGCTGCCGCCCTGAGCTCCGGCGGGCTGATCGAACCCGAGGACGTCGCCGACGCGGTCGCCGCGGGGCTCCGCGAGGAGCGGCTCCTGATCCTCCCGCACGAGAACGTCGCCGGCTTCCTGGCGCTCAAGGGCTCCGACCCGGAGCGGTGGCTGAAGGGGATGCGCAAGCTGGTGCGCAACGCGCGCACCGGCGCGGCGAGCTAGGCGGCGCGGGCGTAGAGCGTCGCCGCGAGCGCGCGGCCCTGCGAAAGGCCCGCGTCGATCACCGCGTCGCGCCCGCGCGGATCCATCAGGTTCGCGCCCATCGCCTCGGCCGCGCCCGGGTCCGGGTTGACGATCTGCACGTCGGCGCCGCGATGGCGCAGCGCGAGCGACTCGCCCGCGGCGATCCCGCGTGAGACCGAGCCGATCGCCCCCGCGATGCCGCGGGCCGTGCCGCGCAGCGACCCGGTGGGGTTCAGGCACAGCACCCGCTCGCCGCGCTGCACGTCGAGCGCATCGAGGTTCGTGGGGCTCCAGGCGCCGCCGTCGACGAACGTGCGCCCCGCTGCGCGGATCGGCTCGAAGACGCCGGGGATCGCGCACGACGCGCACACGGCGGTTGCGACCTCGACCGACGGCGCGCCCGGGGCGCCGAACACCACGCGGCGGCCGCTCTGGAGCTCCACGGCGCAGACCCGCAGGCGCCCGTCCCAGCGCGCCCCGCTGCGCCGCACCGCGCTTGCGAGCTGTTCGAGCGAGCGCTCGCCGGGCCGCACGCTCCGCAGCAGCGCGCGGCGCAGGAGCGCGCCCGCGGGTGCGCTGGTGCCCAGCGCGATCGCCGCGAGCGGCGCCGCGGCGGAGCTGCCAGCGCCGACCATCGCGCCGAGCGCGCGGGTGAGCGGAGAGACGCCGTCGCCGCGCGACGCCGGCGCCGATGCGGGCTTCGCCCCCGCGGCGCGGTCCAGGCGCTCCGCAGGGGCGATCCCCGCGACGAGCGCTGCTGCCACGATCGACCCGGCCGACGTGCCGAGGTAGCCGCGACAGGCACGAGCATCGAGCGTGCCGCCCTCTTCCAGCCCGGCGAGCACCGCGTTCATCCAGGCCTCGCCGAGTATGCCCCCGCCGCCGAGCGCGAGCACGTCTGGCTGGCTGGCGGCGGACGGCACGCGGCCCAGGTTAGCGCCGGCCCTGCACCGCCTTCTCACGAAGTTTCTGCAACTCGATGTTTGAAGCTGTGCACCGACGGGTATGTCACGCCCACGCAGGGAGTTTCCGCGTGCGGGAGCACATCCTGTGAAGCAGAAAAGTCGCCCATAGATCCCCTCTACGCGCAACACTTGATCCGGTTTCTCCGGGGCCAGGTGTGTTCGGGGCGGTTTTTCGCCGGGGCCTGCGGCGCGCTCGATCATCCTCCAAGCGCGCCGCAGGTACGGCACTTTCCTCGAGGTGAAGCTGCAGCGTGAGGCCCGAGCGGCCGGCCGGACGGTAGCTCCGCGCGCCGCCGGCGCGCGAGCCCTATCGTTCCGCTCCGTGGGCGAGCGGCGGGTGGCGAGCAACGGGGTGGAGCTGAACGTGCTCGACGAGGGCACGGGTCCACTCGTGGTGCTGTGCCACGGCTTCCCGGAGCTCGCGTACTCGTGGCGCCATCAGATCCCCGCGCTGGTGGACGCGGGCTACCGGGTGCTCGCGCCCGACATGCGCGGCTACGGGTCGAGCTCGATCCCCGCCGAGATCGAGGCCTACGACGTGATCTCGCTGTGTGCGGACATGGTCGGCCTGCTCGACGACGCCGGCGAGCGCGAGGCGGTGTTCGTGGGGCACGACTGGGGCGCGAACGTCACCTGGTGGCTCGCGGCGATCCATCCCGAGCGCGTCCGGGCGGTGGCCGGGCTGAGCGTGCCGTTCGTCCCGCGTGCGCCCGCGGCGCCGATCCCCATCATGCGCTCGCACCTCGGCGAGGACTTCTACATCGTGTGGTTCCAGGAGCCGGGGGTGGCCGACGCCGCGCTCGCTCGCGACGTCCACCGGACGCTCACCACCTCGCGCCAGTGGACCGCCCAGTGGGCCGAGGAGGAGCCGCACCCGCCACGCCGCGCCGAGTGGCTCAGCGAGGAGGAGCTCCAAGTCTACGTGGACGCGTTCGAGCGAACCGGGTTCACGGGCGGGCTGAACTGGTACCGCAACATCGACCGCAACTGGGAGCTCACCGCGCCCTACGCCGAGCGCCGCATCGAAGCGCCCGCGATGTTCCTGACGGGCGAGCTGGACATGGTGCGCAGCTTCATGCCCGCCGAGGCGATGGACGGCTGGGTCACCGACCTGCGCAGCACCGTGGTGGTCCCGGGCGCGGGCCACTGGGTCCAGCAGCAGTCGCCGGCCGAGGTGAACGCGGCGCTGCTGGAGTTCCTCGGCGGCCTCTAGGGGCCGGCGGGCTCAGGCCACGGCGGGCTCTGCGTCGGCGCTCGCCTGCGCGGCGGGGCCGAGCAGCGCGCGGCCGTGACGGATCAGGTCCGCTGCGCGCTCGGCGAGCGCGATCGTGGGCGCGTTGGTGTTGCCGCGCGGCACGGTCGGCATCACCGATGCGTCCACCACGCGCAGGCCCTCCAGCCCGTTCACGCGCAGCTGCTCGTCCACGACGGCGGCGGCGTCTGTGCCCATCCGGCAGGTGCCCACCGGGTGGTAGATCGCGAAAGTCGTGCGAGCCGCATGCGCGCGCAGCGCCTCCTCGCTGTCGCCCGCTGGCACGTTGAACGGATCCGCGCAGTACTTCGCGAGCGCGGGCCGGGCGCAGATGTCGAGCGCGAGCCGCAGGCCCGCGATCATCCGCTGCATGTCATCGCCCTCGCTGTAGAACGCGTTGTGCACGATCGGCTTGGCGGTGGGGTCTTTGGAGGCGAGGCGAACCGAGCCGCGGCTGCGCTCGGTGAGGAGGCACGGCGAGACCCAGATCCCGTGGGCCTCCGGGTCCTTCGCGCCCTCGTCGATGATCTGCAGCGGCACGGCGTGGAACTGGATGTCGGGCGCGGGCGCGCCGTCCCCGACGCGCGCGAACCCGCCCGCCTCGGCGAAGTTCGACGCGAACGGCCCCGTCTGCGTGGCTTCGTACTCGCTCAGCGCATCTGGTTCGAGCGCGAGCAGGAGACTCTCGGGCTCGGGCGTGGTCCACACGAGCTGCGTGGCGGGATGGTCCGAGAGGTTCGTGCCCACCGCCGGCTGGTCGAGCAGCACCTCGATTTCGCGCATGGCGAGGTGTTCGGGCTCACCGACGCCGGAGAGCATCAGCAGCTGCGGCGAGTTGTAGGCGCCCGCACACAGGATCACCTCGCGCTCGGCCCGCAGCTCGCGCGGCTCGCCGAGGCGGCTCGCTTCCACGCCCACGGCGCGCGTGCCGTCGAACAGGATCCGGTTGACCTGCATGTGGGTGAGCACCTCGAGGTTGGGCCGCTCCATCGCCGGGCGCAGGTACGCCACGGCGGCGCTCGCGCGCATCCCGCCACGCTGCGTCACCTGGTACATCCCCACGCCGTCCTGAGTGGGGCCGTTGAAGTCGTCGTTGCGCGGCAGGCCGGCCTCCACGCCCGCCTCCACGAACGCGTGCGAGATGCGGTTGTGCGAGCGCTCTTCGCTGACCGGCAGCGGCCCGCCGGCGCCGTGCAGCTCGGAGGCGCCGCGCTCGTTGTCCTCGGCCTTGATGAAGTACGGGGCGAGGTCGGCCCACGACCAGCCCGCCACGCCCCATTCGTCGTAGTCGAGATGGTTGCCGCGGATGTAGACCATCGCGTTGATCGAGGAGGACCCGCCCAGCACCTTGCCGCGCGGGAGCACGATGCGGCGACCGTCGCAATGCTCCTCGGGCGCCGAGTGGTAGTCCCAGTCGACCTCCGTGGCGCCGAGCTGCAGATAGCCCAGCGGCACGTGGATGTTTTCGTTGGTGTCGGGCGGTCCCGCCTCGACGAGCAGCACCCGCACGTCGGGATCCTCGCTCAGGCGATTGGCGAGCACGCATCCCGCCGACCCTGCACCCACGATCACGTAGTCGTACATCGAAGCTCCCCTCCTCGCCGACCGTTCCCTGCTCCCCAAGATACCCGACGCCCGAGGTCGCCCGACGCCCTTGCGACCGTTCCGTGGACGCTAGGGCAGCCCGGGCGGCCGGGTCAGGATCGCGTACGCCTCCGGGCGGCGGGTGGACAGGAACGGGAACAGCTCGAGCCAGTCGCGACGCTGGTCGAGGTCGAGGTCCGCGACGAGGAGCGTGGGCTCCGCGCGCCCCGCCTGCACGAGCTTGCGTCCGTACGGGTCGCAGATGAACGACGACCCGTAGAACGTCAGCGGCTCCTCGTAGCCGATGCGGTTGACCGCGACCATGAACAGCCCGTTGGCGATCGCGTTGCCCCGGATCACCGTCTCCCACAGCGGCTCGGTGTCGAACTCCGGATGGTCGGGCTCGGACCCGATCGCGGTGGGGTAGACGAGCAGGTCGGCTTCCTCGACGCTGTACACGCGTGCGAGCTCGGGGAACCACTGGTCCCAGCACGTCGGCGCGCCGACGCGGGCCTCGCCGAGCGCGAGCACCGGGAACGCGTCCTCCCCCTCGGGGCCGGGCCTGAAGTAGCGATCCTCGTGGTAGCCCGCCGTGACGGGGATGTGCAGCTTGCGCGTGCGCGCGGCGAGCTGCCCGTCGGGCGCGACCACGATCGCCGTGTTGAAGCCGAGGCCGTCGGGTGCATCGGCGCGCTCGTACAGCGAAGCGTGCACGTGGATGCCGAGCTCGGAGGCCAGCCCCGCGGCGAAGCTGTGCGTGGGGCCGCCCGGGAGCGTCTCGGGCTCCGCGCCGCCGGTCCGGGGCCCGCCGGGATCGACGGCGAAGTAGCGGCTCAGCGTCAGCTCCTGCAGGCACACGAGCTCAGCGCCCTTGCGCGCCGCGAGGCGCACCCCTGCCGCGAGGGCCGCGCGGTGCTCCTCGGGATCCTCGTGCCAGCGGTGCTGCAGCGCCGCCACCCGCAGGGGCGTGCGCGATGCGGGCCGCGTGCGCGCGGGCGAGGGCTCGATCGCCGGGGCCTCGACCAGACGGATCTCCTCCATGCCCGAGACTGTAGGCCGCAGCGGCTACGTTCACGCGTGTGAGCGAGACGCTGCACTCCACGCCCGGGCGCGACGGCTTTCGGATGCCGGGCGAGTTCGAGCCGCACAGCGGGTGCTGGATGCTGTGGCCAGAGCGCCCCGACAACTGGCGCGAGGGCGCCGCGCCGGCGCAGCGCGCCTACGCGGCGGTCGCCGCGGCGGTCGCTGCAGCCGAGCCGGTGACGGTGGGTGCCTCCGGCGCCGAGCTGCAGCGCGCCCGCGACCTGCTCGACCCCGCGGTCGGTGTGGTGGAGATCGACAGCGACGACGCGTGGATGCGCGACGTGGGTCCGACGTTCGTCGTGGACGATCGCGGCGCGCGCCGCGGCGTGGACTGGCGCTTCAACGCGTGGGGCGGGAAGGAGGGCGGGCTGTACGACTCGTGGGAGCGCGACGAGCGTGTCGCCCGACGCGTGCTCGAGCTGGAGGGCGCCGACCGGTACGCGCCGGCGCTCGTGCTCGAGGGCGGCTCGATCCACACGGACGGCCGGGGCACGGTGATCTCCACCGAAGAGTGCCTGCTCAACGCCAACCGCAACCCCCACCTGGGGCGCGATCAGATCGAGCGGCTGGTGCTCGACCATCTCGGCGCCGAGCGCATGATCTGGCTGGGTCGCGGGCTCGCGGGCGACGAGACCGACGGGCACGTCGACAACCTCGCGTGCTTCGCGCGGCCCGGCGTGGTCCTGCTCGCGTGGACCGACGACCCCGACGACCCCCACCACGACATCGTGCGCGACGCACGCGAGCGCCTGCTGCAGGCGCGCGACGCGCGCGGGCAGCAGCTGCGCGTCGTCCCGGTGCCGCTCCCGGGCGCGCTCGTCGTCAGCGAGCACGAGGCCGCGGGGGTGCAGCCCGCCGCCGGCACCCTCCCCCGGTCAGCGGGGGCGCGGATGGCGGGGTCCTACGTGAACTTCTACCCGGCCAACGGCCGGATCGTGTTCCCGCTGCTGGACCCCGCCCGCGACGAGCAGGCGGCCGCGGTGCTGCGCGCGGAGTTCCCCGGGCATGCGGTGGTGGGCGTCGCCGCCCGCGAGATCCTGCTCGGCGGCGGCAACATCCACTGCATCACCCAGCAGGTGCCCGCGCGCTCGCGCGCGCGAGATCACGCTTAGCGCTTTCTCTCGCGCGCGAGGCGACGAGTGGGCTCAGTGGCTCGGGATCGCCCGGTGGCGCCGCTCGTAGTGCACGCCGCCGCGTCCGATCCGCGCGATCAGCCGCGATATGAGCGCGCCCACGACCAGGTACACGATCGCCGCGATGCCCCAGTTGACGATGATCGCCCGCTTCGGGTGACCCGTGAACGAGATCAGCCCGGTGAAGGCTCCGGCGAAGAAGTTGGCGCCTTCGTGGACCGCTTCCACGACCCCGTTGGTCGCGTTGGCGTCCACGACGCGCAGCACGATCGCAGCCACGATCAGCAGCGCGATCAGGACCGCCACGAGCATCACCAGCGCAGCGATCCCCAGGACCGCCGACCCGGCAGCCCCGACAGCCGCGGCTCCGGCTTCTGCCGGGCGCCGCCGGAAGCCTCGCCGACGCCGTGTTTCAGCTGCAGTCATGCCTTCGCGACCGCGGCCTCCTTCGCGTTCCGCCACCGTTCCGCCAGGCTCGCCGGCGTATCCACGTTCCTGGGCGCGGACGGGTTCACCGCGACGCGCTTCCCCGCGTCCTTCTGCATCGTTGCCCGCGAACGGTTCGTTGCTGACGCCCGGTCCGGCGGGCGCGTTCGCGACGCCCGGTTCGGCGGGCGCCCGTTCCGGCGCGGTCCTGCGTCTGCGCAGTCCGAGCATGTGTGGCTTCACCGTCCCTTCGGTTGTCCGCCCCGCGGCCCTTCCCGCGGGCGCAAGGAAGCGCTACCCGCGTTGCGGGCGCCCAACCCGCCCGGCAGCACACGTTGCAGGCCCGAGGGCACCTGCGGCCACGGCCCTCGAGAAGCGGGACTCAGGTGCGCATCGCCACGCTCAGGCCTCCGTCGACGACCAGCCCGTGGCCTGTGATGTAGCTCGCTTCGCCGCTCAGCAGGAACGCGGCGCAGCGCGCCACCTCCCACGCCGACCCTTCGCGTCGCGCGGGGATGTGAACCTTGCCGCGCGCGGGGTTCATCTCGGTGGCACGGCGTCCGAGCGAGGTGTCGATCAGCCCGGGGACGAGCGCGTTGACGCGGATCCCCGGTGCGCCCTCCACTGCGGCGTTGCGGCACAGCGCCTCCAGCCCCGCCTTCGAGGCGGAGTACGCCGGCAGCGGCATCGCCTCGCGCCCCGCCACCGACCCCACGAGCACGATCGAGGAGCCCTCCGCGAACGTCGCGAGCGCGCGGCGGCAGCCGAGGAAGTGCGAGCGGAGGTTGACCGCGAGGACGCGGTCCCAGTCCTCCACGCTCGTGCCCCGCACACCCAGTCCCGCGCCGATCCCCACGTTCATCACGAGGCCGTCGAGGCCACCGAGCGACGCAGCAGCCTCCACGAAGAAGCGCTCCACGTCGGCCTCCTGCGCGGCGTCGCCCACAGCGACCACGGCGGTTCCGCCGGCCTCCGCGACCAGCTCCGCCGTCCGCGCGGCGCTCTCCTCGTGGAGGTCGGCGAGGGCGACGGCAGCTCCCTCGCGGGCGAGCTGGACCGCGATCGCGCGACCGTTGCCGACGGGCGGGTCCTGGAGCCCGTAGTCCTGCTGGCCCGCGCCGACGATCAACACGCGGCGCCCGTCCATGCGTCCCTCGCCCAACAGCCCTCCTTCCGACCTGTGGCGGCGCAGGCTACAGGCTCAGCCGCGCGGCGGGCGGGGCGCCGTGAAGACCACCCCTGCGGCTTCGCAGGCGGCGCGCCAGTCGGCGCTGCCGTGCTCCAGCGCGTCCGCGACCACCTGCTCGGCCCACGGATCCTCGCCGGCCGCACGCGCGCGGCTCGCTGCGGCGAACGCAGCCGCGGCCGCAGTGCTCGGGGACGCGCCCCCGGGTGCCACGGGCTGCTCCAGCGTGGGCGGGGACTCGCCGCCCACGGGCCCGAACGAGACCAGGTCGACGCCGCCGTCGGCGGGCGGCGCGGGCTCGACCGGCATCAGCACCTGCCTGACTTCGAGGTGTGATTCGGCGGGAGCCTCGACCGGCAGCGGCTCCGCGGCGACGGCGGGCTCCGGGACGGCCACCTCGGCGTGGTCGGCCTCGACCGGCTCGGGCGCGACGGCGTACCGGAACTGGCCGCTCTCGTCGGTGACCCAGAACGCCTCGCCCGCGGGCGTGCTCTCGTGCAGGATCGAGCGGTCGTAGTGCTCGGCGATCCGCACGAGCGACTCGATGTCGGCGACGTCGATGACGGCCACCCCGGGCAGCTCGCGGACGCGCCCGACGGGCACGATCAGGCGGCCGTAGCGGCTGCGGATCTCCTCGCCCGCTCCGCGACGGCGCGAGCGCGGGCGCGCGAACGGGAACGCGAGCGCGAGCAGGATCGCGATCACCACGGTGGCGATGCCGCCCAGCGCGACCCGCCGGGCGCCCGCGACGGACGGCTTGGCGATCCCGAGCGACAGGAACAGCGGCTCCCAGCGAGACCCGTTGACGGTGCCGCCGGCCTGCGGAGTGAGGGGGTTGGCGCCGTGGCCGCCCGCGGTTCCCAAGGAGGCGCCGTCGCCGGGGACGAGGGGCCGGATCTCGGCGGGTTCGACGGAGAACCGGATCTGGGGTGCGAACGTGCCGCGGAGGGGCACGCCGGCGAGTCGGCCGGTGGTGCTGACGTGCGGCACCACCGCGAGCGTGTAGGTGCCGTTGGCGGCGGTGGCGATCTGCACCCGTTTGAGCAGCGCGAGCATCGAGCCGACGTCGAGCGTGGCGTCGATCGACGCACGGTCGCCGTGGAACGCGGCGGGGCGCGCGAGCGTGATCGTGCGCTGCCAGCCGCTCGTCGAGGTGAGCTGCGCTGCGAGCGAGATCGCGCCGGCGAGCGCGTGGGGTTCCTTGCTGGAGAACGCGTAGGCGAAGTGGAGCTGCGCGCTGCCGATCACGTGCGTGAACAGCGGTTCGCCCGTCACGGCCTCGCCGTGCTGATAGGCGGGACCGGGGGTGGTGGCGGCGGTGTAGCTGAGCGAGCCGCGCTGGTGGTAGCGCACCTGGTAGGGCGTGCGCTGGCTCGTCTCGCGCGTGAACGCGAGCAGCGCGAGCAGCAGGAACGGAGCGAGCGCGACCGTGCCGGCCAGGAGCACTCCGAGCACCGGCCCGGGGGGCGGGGCGGCGCCGGCGGCGATCGCGGGCGCCCGCGCGCCCTCGCGCCGGTGGCGCTGGCGGCGACGCCGCTTGCGCACCATCGCGCCCGCGTACAGCAGGACGCCGAGGCCGATCAGGGCGGCGACCAGCAGCGGCGAGCCGATGGACGCGAGCGTGCCGCCCACCGCGGGCACGTGCAGCCACAGGGCGCCGATCAGCTGGCTTCGCGCGGGGTGCTCGAAGTCGACGAAGTTGTTGTTGTCGCCCTTGAAGACGTAGCGATCCCCGGCCATCCCGATGATGCGGTGCAGGACGACCGTGTGGAGGACGTCGCTGTTGTAGGCGACGACCTCACCGACGTGATAGCTGCCCTGCTTGCGCACCACGGCGAGGTCGCCGGAGTGGAAGCGGGGCTGCATGCTCACGCCGTGCGTGACCACGTAGCTGTTCGAGCCTCCGAGGGTCTGCGGCGCGAGGTAGAACCACGCCGCCGCGAGTGCGACCACGCCGAGGAGCGCGGAGAGGAGCTTCCTGGTGTGGCGCGGTCGCATCGCGGAGACGGGAAGCGGGGCGGCCAATCGGGGCCGCCCCGCTGTATCCCGGTACGGGTGTGGCTATTCGATCGTGACCGTCCCGGTGCTCACGGCTGCGACGGAGAGCTTCAGGCCTTCGCCGTTCGGCACGGGCGTTTTGAATTTGCAGACGACGCCGAACGGGGAGGCCTGTTCGGATTCGCCGCAGTCGGCCCAGTCCGCTTCTTTCGGGTTCGCGGCACTCAGCGCGACGGCCACGTCGGAGGCGGCCTTGTCGAGGTCGAACTTGACCCCGGTCATCGTCAGGCCGTCTTCACTGAACGTGTAGTTGGTCGGAGAGGAGACCGTGTAACCGGTCACTGTGGCGTTGCCGGCACCGGCCGAGTGGGCAGGCACCGTGTTGCTCGCGGTGAACGCGTACGCACCGACCGCGAGCACGCCTGCGAGCACGAACACGAGCAAGCCGGCGAGCTTCCTGTTGCGACCGACGATGCCTCGCCGGCCAAGATGCATCAGCATGTCGGACCCCCTTGATGGTTTTGATGTTGCGGGTTGCTTCCGCGGGGGGATCGACGCGGCGTTATGCGTGCTTTATGTGTGACGTGCCGCTTGCACGATTGTTTTCACCTGCAAATCGCCATCATTCCACCGTGAGGGTGGCCTTCATCCCTCTCCTCTCGTGTTCTGCGAGCGAGCAGAACAGCGTGTAGCTGCCGGGGCGGCGGGGCTAGGCTGCTCGCGTGCTCGCGCTGACGCTGACCTTCGAAACGCCCGCGCGGTTCCTCGACGACCGCGGCTCGCGCGCGGGCTTCGTGCTGCTCGCGGCGTTCCTGCTGTCGTTCCTGTTCATCCGCACGAGCGCGCGGCTGATCCGCAGCCCCCGCGTGACCTGGTGGCCGGGCAGCGTGACGACGAGCAGCGGCCTGCACCTGCACCACCTCGTGTGGGGGATCGTCACGCTGATGCTCTCGGGGCTGCTGGAGTTCGCGCTCGAGCCGGGCAGCCCGTGGAACGAGGTGCTCGCGGCGCTGTTCGGCGTGGGCGCGGGGCTGACCCTCGACGAGTTCGCGTTGTGGATCTACCTGCGCGACGTCTACTGGGCCGAGGAGGGGCGCGCGTCGTTCGACGCGGTGGTCGTCGCTGCCACGCTCGGCGGGCTGATCGTGCTGGGGGTGGCGCCGTTCGACCTGCCGCGCAACGGCGCCCCGGTGGGCACGCTCGCGCTGTCGGCGGCCGGCTCGGTGCTGCTCGCGGCGCTGGCGATCCTGAAGGGCAAGCCGCTGCTGGGGCTGGTGGGGATCTTCATCCCGCTGTTCTCGATCGCGGGCGTGTGCAGGCTCGCCGCGCCGCGCTCACCCTGGGCGCGGCGCTTCTACCAGCCGGGCTCGCGCAAGCTCGAGCGCTCCAGCGTGCGGTTCGGCCGCATCGCGGCCCGGCGGCTGCGGATGTCGAACGCGATCGCGGGCGCGCCCAGCGCGGGGGCCTCGCCCGACGGCGGGGACGCGGCGGGCTAGAACAGCTTCTCGACGCCGTTGACCGCGGCGCTGCCGAGCACGATCTCGAGCGTCACGCCCGCTGCGGCGACGAGCAGCGCGACGACCGCGACGAGGAAGTCTTCGAGCAGCACCGCCAGCGACAGCAGCACCACGCCCAGCGCGGGGAGCGTGTCCAGGCCGGTGAACGGCGGAGCGAGGAACGCGGCGATCGAGCCGCCGAGCACGAGCAGGCCGAACACCGAGTTGCTGAGGCGGTGGTCGAACAGGAACCGGAGCCTCGGTCTGGAGACGCGCTCCAGGCGACGGATCAGCCGCATCAGCCCGGCGAGGAAACGCTGCTGGCGCTTTCCGGCGAGCTCCAACCGCCACCACCTCTGCGGCAGCCAGATCTGCGAGCGGCCGATGATCAGCTGCAGCGCGAGCAGCATCGCGACGATCTCGAACACGTGCGTGGCTCCGCCCGTCGGCAGCGGCAGCGCGGGGACACCGAGCAGCAGCACGAACAGGAGCGCGAACGCGCGGCGGCCGAACATGTCGGCGAGCCCTCCGAGCGTCTTCTCGCCGTCGCCGTCGAGCCAGCGCTGGAGGTCCTCGCTCACACGTGAGTCGGTGCGCGCCGTCTCGCTGGCCACGCTCCGAGCGTAGCGACGGGGCTCAGGACCCGCTGAGCGCCACGTTCAGCGACAGCGGCTCCGCGCCCCGCAGCACCGACAGCGCGACCGCACCGCGCGCGGCGCGGACCGCGCGCTCGAGGTCGCCGATGGCCGCCACCGGCGCGTCGCCGACGGCGCGGATGAGGTCGCCGCGCTGGACGCCGCCGTGCTCCGCAGCGCTCCCCGAGGCGACGCGGACGACGAGCACGCCCGGCTCGTCGGGCAGGCCGACGGCTCGCCGCATCCGGCCCGCCACCACCGCGGGCGCAACCGCCACGCCGAGCCGTGGCGCGTCGCGCTCGTCGGGCTCGAAGAACCGAAGCCACTCGGGCAGGCGGCTGGCGAGCGCTTTGCGCGCGCTCGGGGGCAGGCCCTCGAACAGGCGCTCCGCACGCGCCTCGTAGGCGGGGCGCGCGTGCTCGAGCAGGCTGCGGCCCCGATCGGTGATGCGCACGACCGACGAGCGCCGGCTGCCGGGGTCGGGCTCGCGTGTGATCACCCCCGCGCGCTCCAGCCGCGCGAGCCGCACCGACACCGCGCCGGCCGTCCTGCGCACCCTCGCGATCAGCGCGCGCTGGGCGAGCGCGCCGTCCTCTGCCTCTGCGAGCGCGTCGAGCACGAGATAGCTCGGGCGCGTGAGACGGTGCGGCGCGAGCGCCTCGTCGAGCTCCGCGTCGAGATGCGCTGCGATCGCGATCGTTGCGTCGGCGAGGTGCGCCGCATCCGCCCGGGGCTTCGTCTCGACCGTCATTGCATCACCACCAAAGCTTTAGATCTAAATATTTATTTATAAGATGATATCGATGGCGCGCGCGACCCCGGCAGGCTCCGCAGGGAACGAGCTCAGGGACGAGGCCGCGCGGGTGTCGGCGCAGGCGCTCGACGCCTACTCGAGCACCGTTGTGGGCGTCGCCGAAGCGCTCGCCCCGAGCGTGGCCAACCTGCAGGTGCGGGGCGCCGGTCGCGGCGGCAGCGAGCGGGCGGTGGGCGCGGGCAGCGGCTTTGCGATCACCCCCGACGGCTTCCTGCTGACGTGCGCCCATGTGGTCGGACGCGCGCGGCCGGGTCGCTCGGTCGTGGCCAACCTCACCGACGGGCGCGACGTGCGCGCGAGCGTGATCGGGAGCGATCGGCTCTCGGACCTCGCGGTGCTGCGCGCGGAGGAGGAGCTCGTGCCGGTGGCGCTCGGCGACGCGGACACGCTGCGCGTAGGCCAGCTGGTGGTGGCGATCGGCAACCCTCACGGCTACGCGAGCTCGGTGACCGCGGGGGTCGTGAGCGGCCTCGGGCGCTCGCTCCCCGCGGGCGGCCGCCGCGGGCCGGTGCGGATGATCGAGAACGTGATCCAGACCGACGCGGCGCTGAACCCGGGCAACTCCGGCGGGGCGCTCGTCGACGGCACCGGGCGGGTCGTTGGCGTCAACACGGCCGTTGCGGGCGTGGGGCTCGGCCTGGCGATGCCGATCAACGCCGCCACCCGCAGCATCGTGTTCGCGTTGATGCGCGACGGCCGTGTCCGCCGTGCGTACATCGGCGTGGCGGTCGCACCGCGCGCGCTGCCGCCGAGCGCCGCTGCGCGCCTCGGGCGCAGGCACGCGGTGCAGGTGCTGGAGGTGGTCGACGGCGCGCCCGCCGCGCGTGCGGGGCTGGTGCGCGGCGATCTGCTCGTTGCGCTCGACGGCGTCCCCGTCGCCGACGCGGGAGACGTCCAGCGGCTGATGGTGGCCGAGCGCATCGACCGTCCGATCGCGGCCGCGGTGCTGCGGGGCGGCCGCGAGCGCGATCTGGAGCTCGTGCCCGACGAGCTCGCTACAGCCGGCTGATCGCGCGCGTCAGCCCGCCGTCGATCTCGAGCAGCACCGCTGCGAGCACGATCTTCCCCTCCGCCGGGCCGGGCGGCTCGCGCTGCTCGGCGCTCGGCGGGTTGCGCACCTGCTCGGCGACGCGGTCGGCGCGCATCCCCTGGGGGCCGTCGCCGGGGCCGGTCATCCCCACGTCGGTGACGAGCGCGGTGCCGCCCGGCAGCAGGTGCAGGGGGAGCGTGGGCTCGTGCGTGTGCGTGCCGAGCACGGCCGCCACGCTGCCGTCGAGCGCGTACGCGAGCCCCTGCTTGGCGGTCACCGAGAGCGCGTGCATCTCCACGATCGTGGTTGCCGGCCCTGCGGGCAGCGCGGCGAACGCCGCGTAGGGCTCCTCGGTCATGTGCGCCCACGGAGGTGAGAAGTCGAGCGCGAGCCCGTCGGCGAGCACCACCACGCGCACCTGCTCGCCGTTCGCCTGCACCGTCAGCGTGCCCCGCCCCGGCACGCCCGGGGCGACGTTCAGCGGCCGCACCACGCGCGGGTGCGAGAGCACCGCCTCGACCTCCTCGCCGTCGAACGCGTGGTTGCCTCCCGTGATCACGTCCGCGCCGGCTGCGAGCAGCGCGTCCACCGCGGCGAGCTCCATGCTCTCCGCGTCCGCCCCGCAGTTCTCCGCGTCCACGACCACGAGGTCGAGCGCGTGCTGCTCGCGCACCTGCGGGATCAGGCGCTGCAGCTCGACCACCGCGCGGGGGCCGACGACGTCTCCGATGAACAGTGCCCGGATCAGCGCCGCGGGCAGGGTGCTTTGTAGGTGACCGTCACGGTCTGCTGCGGGAGTCCCGCCAGACCCGCGAACGTGAGGTCCGAGCGCACTGTGAACCCTTCCTTCGGGCAGCTCTTGGGCAGCGTGCCGTAGTAGACCGGCCTGCCGCCCTTCATCAGCGCCGAGCCGGCCTCCACGCTGATCCGCTGCACCGACGCGTCGGGCGCGCCGGGCACCGTTTCCACGAGCGGGATCTGCGAGACGAGCTTCTGGCCGAACCCTTCGCTCGCGGCGCTCACGTAGCTGCCGCTGGAGAGGATTTCCAGGGACACCGGCGAGTGGCCGGAGGTGAAGAACAGCAACCCGCCGCCCGGCGCGTAGAACGGTTCGATCGTCGTTTCCTCCGGCACGAGTTCCTTGCCGAACGCCACCACGCCGAGCGCGTGGCCGAGGGGTCCGGCGGATGAGCCCTTCGGGCATCCTGGGGGACCCGATCCCGCCGGTTCGAGCGTCGCTTTCGGGCATGTGGGGAAACCGGACGGGTGCAGCAGCGTGCCCTTGGGCAGGAAGAACGTCACGCCGATCAGCGGAGGCGGGAAACCGAAGTATTCGTGTCCTTCGATCCGGTATTCGGCCTTCAGCGCTGCGCCGTGGCCGAGGATGTACCCGGTGTGCGGGAACCCCGGGATCGGCACGGGTTCCGCGCGCAGGTGCACGGTCGGCGCGGCGCCCGCCGACCCCGCGAACGCGAGCGCACCGACGAGCACGAGCAGGACGGCGATCACGCGAGCGGGCCGGCGCACGCACGCGATCCTAACCGCCCCGTCGTGCGGGCACGCTCGGTTGAGCCGTCCGCGGCCGGGTAGCCGAAACCCTGACGGAACGCCAACCAGGAGGGCAAGGAGACGGTCACGCGGCGCGATAGTCCGCGCGGCCGACTGCCCGTCGTGGCACGACCGGGGTCAGGGAGCGACCCTGGTCGGCCGCGTCTGGTTTCGCGGCGCGCCGCTGGGTGCTGCTGATCTCGCGCCGCTACGGGCGCGCCTCGACCGCCACCGCCACGGCGCGCGGCCGCGCGCGCCACGCCTGCAGCGCGACGAACAGCGCGAGCGCGGCCACGGCGGCGCCGAAGATCGCGAACGTCGAGGACAGGCTGAGCTGCGTCTCCACCAGGCCCGCGAGCACGGCGGGGACCGACAGCGCCGAGTAGGCAACGAGGAAGAACGCCGACATCACCGCTGCCCGGTCCTCCGGCGGGATCACCGCGGAGAGGTTGCGCAGCGCGCCGAGGAACGCGATCCCGAAGCCCGCGCCCCCGACGACCGAGCCGGCGAGCAGCAGCGCAGCGGCGTCGTCGGAGGCGGCGAGGGCGATCAGGCCGACACCGAGGGCGAGGGCGACCGAGCCGCCCGCCATCCCCGCCCATGCAGAGCGGCGTCCGTAGGCGAGCTGCGCCGCGGAGCCCACGCCCGCGAGCAGGAACAGGCTGATGCCGGTGACGAGGTGGTTGCTCGTGTCGAACACCTGCCCGCCGAGCTGCGGGCCGAGCGCGAAGAACAGACCGCCGATCGAATAGGCCGAGGCGACGGCGAGGGCGGCGAGCACGAACGGCCCGCGCACGTGCGCGGGGACGCGCGGGCGCTGCGGCGTGAGGCGCAGCGGCGCGCGCTGCGGAACGGGCTCCGGCATCACCAGGGCGCCGGCGAACGCAAGCGCGAACAGGCCGAGGCCGATCGCGTACGGCACCACGCGCGGGGCGGGGAGCAGCTGGACGGCGGTGGCTGAGACGAGCGCGCCGAGCCCCAGACCGCCGGCGCTCACGCTGCCGTTGGTGAGCCCCACGCTCTCGGAGTCGCGACGGGGATGGAAGTCGAGCAGCCCGGCGCTCGCGGTGGCGAGCGCGAGCCCGGTGGCGAGCCCCTGGATCGCGCGCGCGGCGAACAGCCACGCGACGGACGTGGCAACCATGTACAGCGCGCTCGACCCGATCAGCGCGCCCAGCGCGATCAGCAGCACGGGCCTGCGGCCGGCGACGTCCGACGCACGTCCGGCGAGCAGGAGCGCGACGAGCACGCCCCCCGCGTATGTGGCGTAGACGAGCGTGAGCACGACGGAGGAGAAGCCCCACAGCCGGCTGTAGGTCTCGTACAGCGGCGAGGGTGTTGCCGAGGCGAACAGCGCGAACCCGATGATCGCCGCCGACAGCGCGTAGGCGAGCGGATCGGAGAGCGTGCGGCGTCCGGGTCTCCCAGAGGCGGTTCGGGGGTCCAGCGCGATCGTGCTCATGTGCCCTCCTTCAGCTCGGGGAAGCTGCCTCTGCACCCGTAGAACGGTCGCCCGCGCTCGTCCGTGAGGCGCGCGAGGTTCGGGTGTCGGGTTCAATGAACGAACCATGCGAGCACGGTAGCAGAAGTTCGATCACCGAACCCCGTCCGCTAGGATGTGGGCATGCTCGGCAAGGACTACGAACAGCAGGACTGCTCGCTCGCGCGCGCGCTCGAGGTGATCGGAGAGCGCTGGACGCTGCTGATCGTGCGCGACGCGTTCCACGGGGTGCGCCGCTTCAACGACTTCCAGGCGCACCTCGACATCCCCAAGGCGGTGCTGTCGGATCGTCTCAGCGGACTCGTGGAGAACGGCGTCCTGCAGCGCACACCGGACCCGGGCCACGCCGGCAGGCACCTCTACGAGCTGACCCCCGCCGGACGGGACCTGTGGCCGGCGCTGCACGCACTGCTGATCTGGGGCGGACGCCACGTCGCGCCCAACAGCCGGGTGTTCAAGCACGCGACGTGCGGGAGCCTGCTCGACGAGGCCGGCCACTGCGCCCGGTGCGGGGTCACGCCCGGGCCGCAGGACATCGTGAGCGAGGTCCGCCGCAGCCGCACGCGCGGCCGTGCAGCGCCGCGCGAGGACGCGGTCGCGGTGGCGCTCAGGGAGCCGCACCGGTTGCTGGAGCCGCTCGGCGGGTAGGTCGGGGGCGGAGATCCATGCCGCTGAGCGCCGCCCACACGATCACGAAGCTCCCCGCGCAGGACCTCGATCGCGCGCGAGCGTTCTACAGCGAGAAGCTCGGGCTCGAGCCGGTCGAGGAGCGCCAGGGCGGATTGCGCTACGTGTGCGGGCCCACGGAGTTCCACCTGTTCCTCTCCTCGGGGACTCCGTCGGGCGCCTCCACCCAGATGGCCTTCGAGGTGGAGGACCTCGAGGCTGCGGTGACCGAGCTGCGCTCGCGCGGCGTCACGTTCGAGCGCTTCGAGATGCCCGGCTTCGAGGCGAGCGGTGACACGATCACCGCGCCGGACAACTACCCGAGCAAGGGCGCGGCCGAGCTCGGCACGTTCTTCTACGACAGCGAGGGGAACCTGCTCGGGCTCGCCCAGCCGCTGTCGGAGGCCTGAAACCGCCCGGATTCACGCGGCCCGCTCACAGCCAGCGCCGGACCCGTGTCTTGTAGTCGAGGTACCTCGCGCCGAACCTCCGCTCCAGGTAGCGCTCCTCGCGCCGGATCACGCCGCGGTCGATGATCGCGATCGCCACGGGCAGCGGCGCGAGCGCCCACGGAGCGCCGGCGATGATTGCGATGCCCGCGTAGGCGAGCGCCATCCCGAGGTAGCCGGGGTTCCGGGTCAGCCGGTAGGGGCCGTCGGTCACGATCGCCTCGGACGGCGCGTACGGATCCAGGGGCGTGTGCGCACGGCGGAAGGCGCGCACGAACGAGGCGGCGAATGCCCCGCCCGCGAGCATCAGCGCGGTCCCGACCGGCACGGCGATGCCCGCGTCGAGCGAGGAGCCGCCGAGGAGCGCGTCCAGCCCGAACCCGAGCCCGAGCGCACCCAGGTAGATCAACGGCGGCGGTGCGATCACGCCTGCGTGCTCGCCGGCGGGGGCGGCGTTCTCGGGGATCGTCTCGGTCATCGCTCCGCACCAGGCGCCCGTGCCATCAGCCACAACGGCGGGCTGCCGAACAGCCGCAGCTCGCGGACGTGGTCGAAGCCGAGACGCTCGTAGAGCGCTGCGCTGCGCTCGCTGGAGGCCTCGAGATACGCGGGCAGCCCCTCGCGGTCACACCGATCGAGCGTGGGGCGCAGCAGCGTCGTGCCGAGCCCGCGGCCCTGGTGCTCGGGGCGCACCCCCACAGCGAGGATGTACCAGTGAGGGCGTCGCTCGTGGCGCAGCTCCATCGCCGCCTGGAAGGCGGCTGCGATCGGGAGCCGGCGCCCGAACACACGGCCGAAAGCGGGCCCCTGCGCGAGCGCTACGGCGGGTGGCAGCTGCCATGCCCCCGGAGGCATGCAGAGCGCAGCGCCGCTCGCGCCCTCGCAGCTCCACACCGTGCCGCGGGTGAACGCCATGTGTCGAAGCTCGATCTTGAAGAAGCGCCGAAGGCGCTCCTCGCGTCCCGAGCCGGCCGGCAGCAGCCAGCCGAGAACGGGGTCATCGGCGAACGCCGCCGCGAGCGTCCGCGCGAGCTCGCCCTCCTGCGCCGCCGTCGCCCGGCGGCAGGACTCCTGCATGTCCACGGTCACGTTGCGCTCCTTTCCGTGGCCTGGTGCGCGAGTGCCTCCAGGCCGTTGAAGATCAGGACGAGCAGATCCCCGAACAGCTCGTCGGGCACAGCATCCGGGTCGACCATCCGTTCGAGCGCCAACCCGTTCGCGAGCGCGTTCACGAGCATCCCGCTCCGTTCCACCTGCTCGGGACCCAGCTCGATCCCGCGGGCGTGCGCTCCCGCCGCCACGATCTGTCCGGTCGCACGGCGGAACGTGGCGAACCGCTCGGCGAACCGCTCACGGACCGCAGGCTCGCGGACCGCGTACGCCCAGAACTCGATGAACAGCGGGAAGTACGCGGGACGCTCGGCGAGCACCTCCATCCAGCGATCGGCGCCCGCCCGCGCCGCTTCCTCCGCCGTCGCCCTGCCACCCGAGGCCTCCGAGTAGCCGCGTACGTCGCGCGCCATCGTGTGGTCGAAGAGCTGCAGGAACAGGTCCTCCTTGCCCGCGAAGCTCGCGTAGAGGGCACCCGTGGTCGCCCCTGCCTCGCGCGCGATCTCGTCGACCGCCGCACCGTGGAACCCGCGCCGCGCGAACACCGCCTCGGCAGCGTCGAGAAGCCTCAGCCGCGTCGCCGCCTTCTGCTCGTCTCGCAAGGTTGGCATAGCGTACGTTATGTCAGATAGCGTCAGCTATGTCAAGGGCCGGCCCAAGGCGGGCCCCACGCCCAGGCAGCGCGGCCGAGCAGCGCCACGCGCCGGCCCTGGCCCCCCGATCGATCGCGTTGTGGGGAGAGCGCGCTCAGCGAGCGCGGTCGGCGTGGGTGGCGGCGCGCTCGCCGCCCTCGATGAAGCTCTGCGCCGCCTCGACGTCGAGCGGCCGCGAGAACAGGAAGCCCTGTCCGCTGTCACATTGCTCGTCCTGCAGCGCCGTCAGCTGCTCCGGGTCCTCGATGCCCTCCGCGAACGTCTCGAGGGAGAGCACCTTGCCGAGTTGCACGAGGGTGTGGATCAGCGCCTCGGCCTCTTTGTTCTCGCTCAGGCCCGCGATGAACGACCGGTCGATCTTCAGCGCGTCCACGGGGAAGCGCTGGAGGTGCGCGAGCGAGGAGTACCCGGTGCCGAAGTCGTCGATCGCGATCCGCACGCCGAGGTCCTTGATCGCGCACAGACGGCGGGCGGTTTCGTCGATGTTGCGCATCAGCGTGGTCTCGGTGATCTCGACCGTGAGCGCGTCCGCCGGGAGTCCCGAGTCGGAGAGCGCATCCCGGATCTCGAGGACGAGCTGGTCGCTGTCGAGCTGGCGGCCGGACACGTTGACGGCCACCCCGATCGCGTGCCCCCCGCCCCGCCACTCGGCGCACTGGCGACACGCCTCGCGCAGCACCCAGCGCCCGATCTCGACGATCACGCCGGTCTCCTCGGCGAGCGGGATGAAGTCATCGGGCGGCACGACCCCGCGCGCGGGATGGCGCCAGCGGATCAGCGCCTCCACGCCGGTCGTGCTCATGTCGCTCAGCGCGACGGTGGGCTGGTAGGCGAGGAAGAACTCGTCCCGCTCCAGCGCGTCGCGCAGATCCATCTCGAGCTGTGCGCGCTCCTCGATCACATCCTGCATGCCCGCCTCGAACAGCGCGTAGCAGTTCTTCCCGTCCCACTTGGCGCGGTACATGGCGATGTCGGCCTTGCGCAGCAGCTCCTCGGCGGTGGTCCGCTCCCCCACGGCGACCCCCACGCTCACGTGCACCGTGAACCGCGCCTGCTCCTCCTCGCCGAGCTTGAACGGCGGTGTGAGCGCTTCGAGCACGCGCTCGGCGATCAGCTCCGCGCCCGCGCCCATCGGGAGGTCCTCGCAGACCATCACGAACTCGTCGCCGCCGAGACGCCCGAGAGCGTCGGAGCCGCGCACGACGCCGTCGAGCCTCGCGGCGACAGCCTGCAGCAGCTGGTCGCCCGCCGCGTGCCCGAGCGTGTCGTTGACGCTCTTGAAGTTGTCGATGTCGATGAACAGCGCCGCTACCCATCCCTGCGTGCGCGCGGAGCGCGCGAGCATCTGCTCAGCGCGATCGATGATCAGCGTCCGGTTGGGCAGGCCCGTGAGCGCGTCGTGCGTGGCCATGAAGGACAGCTCCTCCTCGCGACGCGAGAGCTCCTCCTCGATCCGATGGCGCTCTTCGTCGAAGCACTTGGACATCTTCACCAGGCTGAACTCCACGCTGAGCTGCACGATCGTCGTCGCCTGGCCGAGCGCCTCCGGCGAGGATCCGAGCTCCGCGGCGCACTCGCGCAGCACCTGGACCACCGAGTCGCGCCACCACACGCACCGTTTCGTGAGCTGGTTCAGCGACGCAGCGCGGCGCGCTGCGAGCTCCCCGTAGATCGTCCACGTTTCTTTCCCCGACTCGATCGCGGCGTCCGCGCCCTCGCCCGCCATCCAGCGGGCCACGGCGAGCGTGGAGCTCCTGTTGATGCGTTCGAAGCGGTCCTGGACGACAGGATCCACGTCGCTGCGCCCGGCGCCCCTCGCGTTGGTCAGCTCGAGCACGTCGGCCGCCCTCGCGAGGAGAGCAGCGCCGAGCGGGCGAAGGTCGTCCACCAGCTCGGAGATCGCAGCGGGCGGGGCAGGGGGCGTGTAGCGGTGCCCGGACGGAGGCGAGACTGGTCGCTGCTCGGCCATTTAGACACGTGTCGGCATGCGGCTCAAAACGCTTAAGCACGGCCGCGCACAACGCGGCCGGCCGACGAGCGCCCCAGAGGCGGTGCTGAGCTTTCGCGGGCGGCTTGCGAAGGGGTCGCGTTGCGCCGCGAGCGCGCTACGCCGGTCCGCGGTCATCTGTGTGGCGAGCCCTCGAACGGCGGGTCGGGCAGCGTCGAGAATGGAGCTAGCCGGACTCGAACCGGCGACCTCCTGGGTGCGATCCAGGCGCTCTCCCAACTGAGCTATAGCCCCGAGGCGGCGCGCACCGGCGCCGACAGGACAGGAGTCTAGTCGCCGTCGCTCGCGGGGACGCGCGCAGTATGGTTTGCGTGCCCGATGGGACTGCTGGACGACGCGATCCGCGAACACCTGGAGCTCAAGCGCCGCAACGGGGCGGACCCTGGCGAGATCGCCCACCAGGAACGCGCCGCCCTTGAGCCGGTGTTCCCGGGCGAGCCGGCGGCGGCGGACGACGACGCGGCCGCCGAGGCCGACGCGGGGTCCGAGCTCGAGGTGCCGGCCGACGTTGAAGCGCCTGCGAGCGCCCAGACGCCCGAGCACGAGCGCGTGGGCGCGAGCGCCGTTGCGAACGGCGCCGACGCGGAGCCGGTCGCGGCCCCGCGGGCGAGCGGTGCTGGAGACATCGCCGCCGTGAGCCAGGAGACCGCGGAGATCGACATGGACGAGCTGCTCGCCCACGATGCGGATGGCGGGGCGCCCGCGGAGGACGATCTCGAGTGGGAAAGCCCGAGAGACCGCGACGGCGAGCCGCTGCCGCAGCAGCTGCCGGGGCAGGAGCGCCTGACGTTCGAATGACGCCCGTCGGGCTGCGGCCCGCGGCGGCGCGGGACGGCTCGGCGTTCAGGCGGTGGTGGGCTGATCCTCGCCCGCGCGGGCGTCCAGGTCGCGGAGGATTCCTTGGGCGAGGAGATCGCGCTCCATGCGCGCGTCACCGAGCGGGTTGAGGATGCCGCGCAGCGCCGACATGGCCGCCCAGCGCCGCGGCCGGATGATCCGAGGAGCACGTTTTTCGATCCCCTGCACGATCGCCTCGCCTGCGACCGCGGGTGAGACGCGCTTGCGCAGCGGCTTGGGGAAGCTCTCGATCATTCGCGAGGCGATCTCGTCTTGGTCGAGGGCGCGATGGACCATCTCGGTGTCGATGAAGCCGAAGTAGGCAACGCTCGCGCTCGCGCCGTGGAGCTGGAGCTCCACGCGCAGCGCGCGGCCGAACTGCTCCACGGCTGCCTTCGCCATCGCATAGGGAAGCTCTCCGATGCCGTTCAGAAAGGCGTACACCGAGGAGATCACCACCACGTGACCCCGGCGCGCGACGATCTGCGGCAGCGCGGCGTCGACGGTGCGGTAGACGCCCATCAGGTCCACGTCGAGCACACGCTCGAAGGTCTCCGTGGGCGTTGCGCGGAAGGTCGCGAGACGGCCGGCGATGCCCGCGTTCGCAACGACCACGTCGAGGCCGCCGAAGCGCTCCACGGTCGTCGCCACCACCCTTTGCATCGCGCCGCGGTCCACCACGTCGGCGGCGATCCCGAACGCGCGGGTGTCGTGGATCTGGGCGGCTGCCCGCTCGGAGGCGACCTGGTCGAGGTCGGCGATCACCACGGAGGCGCCCCGGGCGGCGAGGGCGCTCGCGGTCGCGAAGCCTATGCCGCGGGCTGCGCCGGTCACAAGGGCGACCTTCCCCTGGAGGGAGTAGTCGGGCATGGGTGGACCCTATACGGGCTGCGCGGTACGCAGGTGTGGCCGCTCGCCGGTCGAACTACCCGAAGTGGCCTCGGCTCCCGACGGAATCAGCCTCAAGCGCCACCGCGACCTGGCGGGACGCACGCGCAACCCCTGGTTGCGACGGGTGCTGCTCTGCGTGATCGCGGTGATCCCGGTGCTCGCGCTGCTGAACGTGTTCGGCCAGCATCCGACGACCACGTCGGTCGCGACGCCCGCGGTGAGCGTCAACGTCACAGCGCCCACGCGACTGCGCAGCGGGCTGATCTTCCAGGTGCGGGTGCAGATCACCGCACGGCAGAACATCAAGGAACTGGAGCTTGTGTTCGACCGCGGCTGGTGGGAGTCGATGAGCGTCAACTCGACGGTCCCCGAACCGACCGAAGAGTCCTCGAGCGACGGACGCGTGGTCTTCGACTACGGCCAGCTCGGCGCCGGCCACACCCACGTCAGCTGGCTCTACTTCCAGGTCAATCCCACGAACGTGGGCAAGCGCCAAGAGAACATCGACGTCAAAGACGGCGAAACCCAGCTCGCGCACATCAACCGCTCGATGACGATCTTCCCGTGAGGCTCACATGGACCTCGTGATACGCGCAGTAGTCGTCTTCTTCTTCATCTTCCTGATCACCCGCATCGCGGGGCGGCGCGAGCTCAGCACGCTGCAGCCGTTCGACCTGATCCTGCTGGTCGTCCTCGGCGATCTCGTGCAGCAGGGCATCACCCAGAGCGACGAGTCGGTAACAGGCACGCTCACGGTCATCTCCACGATCGCGCTGCTCACGGTGGCGATCAGCTGGGTGTCGTTCCGCTTTCCCAAGACCCGCAGGGTCACGCAGGGGGAGCCGATCGTGCTCGTCGAGGACGGGAAACCGATCGAACGCAACCTGCGCCGCGAGCGGATCACCGTGCAGGACATCGAGGAGGAAGCACGTGGCGTCCAGATCGGCTCGCTCGCCGACCTGCGATGGGCGATCCTCGAGGACGACGGGCACATCAGCTGCATCCCGCGGCAGCAGTAGGTCGCTCGCGTAAAATCGGTCGCTGCGGGGCCATAGCTCAGCTGGGAGAGCGCCTGCTTTGCAAGCAGGAGGTCACCGGTTCGATCCCGGTTGGCTCCATACAGAGAAGTTCCTGCACGTGCCCTGGTTTTGGCGGCACGGAATCGCAGTGGATCGCTTGTGATCGGCTGTGATCTGAGGCACTAGTGCCTCAGATTCGCGTCGATGGCGGTCGAATAGCCGACGATTCCTGGCGATCACGCTCGATCGTGGGCGGCGGCGGAGCTATGGTCGCCGGGCCTTAGACATAAGTGGCCCCGGCGGCGCTAGTGACGCCCCGGGGCCCGGCACCGAGGACCTGGCCTCGATGCATCACCGATTCTCCCGCAGCCTCGCATGGTTCGCGCGGCTGACCGTGGCGAGCGGCTGATCGCGATCTGCTCCTCGGGCCACCCCGAGCAAAGGAGCAGTCCAATGCCAGAGAAAGGCAGCAAAGGGGGAGGTGAGCTCCGGCGGTTCGAGCCCGTCTCGGATGAGCTGGTGCTTGCCGCGGTCGACCGAGCAGAACGTCATCGCAGGGGGGTCGAGCGAGAGGGGGTGACGCTGTCAGAGCTCACGGAGCACCTGGGGTTCGTCCGAACCGGGTGGACGACCCGACAGCTGCGCCCGCAGCTGGCCGCCCTGGTCGCGGATGGCCTGCTCGCCGCGTATCGCCGGAGCAGTCGAGACGTATGGGAGCTGACGGTGAAGGGTCGCAGTCAGCTTGACGCGTGGCGCCGACGCGGCGACAGCACGCAACTGCCCGAGTCGCCTCAGCACCGGGTCTGGCGCAACGCGCGCACAGACGCCGCTGAGCAGATCGAGGAGATCCGGAGGCGGGCACGCGGCAGCGTGGTTGAAGCGCTCGCTTTGCTCGACAGCGGTTCTCGGGTCAGGTCCGATAGATGGTTTGAGCTTGCACGGCGCCTCAGGGGGGCCTGCTGGTCGCTCGGCTCCGCGACGTATTGCCTCTACGAGTGGGCCGAGCCCGACGACGCGAGAGCCGACATCGACGACTACCGCGACCCCTCCGATGAGCGGCTTGAACCGCCAGCGCAGGACCGGCTCAATTCCCTACGTCAGGGTCGACGCCACCTCCGCCAGTGGGGCAATATCGAAGGCGAGGGCACGCGTCCGCCGCGACCCGCTCCCAACGGAGACATCATCACCGTGCCGGCCGAGCTGGTGGCCAACCTGCGCATTGGTCTGCACCACCTCCTCGGAACTGCCGCCGAAGACGTCGCCGATATCACGAGCCGGCCGAGGCGCGAGCAGCATCCCGAGTGGTATGAGGAGTCGCGCGTGCACCTTGAGCAGGCTTGGGCCCTGCTGGATCTGATCGGCTGGGCCGACCCGCGCCAGCAAACGGCGGCCCGCATCGATCTTCGTCAACACCGCTGGGCAGCAACCGGGGCACTCGATGCCGCGGTGATGTTCGGGGATGAAGAACTGGCGGAGGCCGACGTCGTCGACGCCGAACGCGCCGAACGCGGCCAGCCGTCCAAGCGCGAGGCAACGATCGAGCGCGCTCGCGCGCTGCGCGAGTTCACCGCCGCCGTCAAGAAGACAGCCGATGCCACGAACGCAAAGGAGGAACAACGATGAGGCATAAGCAATCCTCGACAGAACTGGTGACGAACACGTTGTCGGCCCGATCGGAGGCGACTGTGGCCGAGCTCGCAAGTGCGACGGGCCTCGGCCGCTCAACCGTAGGGAAGGCGCTTATCAAACTCGAGCGGTTAGGAGAAGCTCATCGTGTCGCTGGTGGACGTAAGGGCGCAACGCGGCGCCCGGATCGTTGGCGTCGGCCGGGGAAGCACGAGTCCTCGTCGAAGAGTCCAAAGCCGGCCGTCCGGCCTCGCGGGCAGAAGGCCGAGCGACTGCGACCCGGCCAGCTGGACGAGCTCGTCATCGCATACGTGAACGAGCACGCTGGCGAGGCCCTCGGACCTGCTGTCGTCGCGAAGGAACTCGGCCGATCGTCTGGCGCGGTCGCCAACTGCCTCGCGCGGCTCGCCAAGGCGGGTCACGTGCGCGAGGTTGGCAAGCGTCCGCGTCGGTATAGGGTCGTAAGGAACTCGCGGCGTCCATAAGGCGCGGGAGGTGCGCTGTAGGCTCGCGGATCGTCCGTCTCGCGTGCGAGGGTTGCGCGCGTGAAGGAGGATGTCCTCGAGCAGGTGGTTGATGACTACCTCAAGTTCGAGGCTACTTCACAACTCACAATGTGCGGTTCCTCCCCGGCCCGACCATCCGGAGTACCGGGCGGCGGAGGACTCGGTCCCGTCCGACGTTGACGTCGTCGGCTACCACCCCATCAAGCCCGGGATTGAGCGCGTGGTCGTGAGCTGCAAGTCATGGCAGGGCGGCTTCGATGCGACCGCCAAAGTCGCTGAGCTGCGAGGCGAGAAGAAGAATCCCAAGCGGGAAACCTGGCGGCACTTCCGCGAGCTGTGGATACCGAAGTGGAGCGAAGCATTTCGCGAGGCGATCTTTGAGCTAACGAATCAGCGCTCCTTCGCTTACCTCATTGCGGTCACCCGGCTGAAAGGCGACGCCAAACGCCTGGGGAAAAGATCAGAAAATCGCGGAGAACCTCAACGGCTGTTCTGTCGGCTTCCTTCCGCTCGAAGCGATGTGGCGTACCATGCTCGCCAAGCTCACGACGACACCTGCGTCAAGCGAGATCGGCCGCCTGGCTCAACTCCTCAAGGCCGCCGGCCTGACCGCCCCGAACGTCGTCGCCGAGCCCCGCGGACCCACACCCGGTGGAGTGGCACCCGTGCTGGAGGCGGCTGCCGTCAGCGAGTAGCGTCGCAGGCGACTGCCGGGGCTGCGAGCGCTCGGGGCGGTGACCTGTCAACGCCATTTTCCACTGCGCGGTCCGCTGCGCTGCCCGGCCTGATTGTCGCTGGGCGCAGTCGTTGACTGTCAGTCGCCACCGCGATTTGCGGACGTCTCGTCCAGGTAGGCTGATCCGCGGATTGCGCTGTAGATAACAGCCCAACGCTCCTTGCTTTGCGGTTGTTCGCCGCGGAACTTGATGTTGGCGAGCATGCCGACCTCGGCCTCAGTGAGACCCGCCTCGCGCGCGAATTCCCCCAAGCCCTCTGGTAGGTCGTTTGGGGTCTCTGTGATCCAGCGACGCCCCAATAGGTCGTTGATCGTCACCCCCATCGCATCGGCGAGCTTGAGGAGGGTGCGCCCCGAGGGTCGCTTCGTGTCGCCGCTGTCCGTCTCAAGGCTCGAGAGGTACCCCTTGCTGATTCCGGCGCGATCGGCGAGCTCAGTTAGGCCAAGCTCGCGATCATTGCGCAACCGCCTGATGCGTTGGCCGATCGTCTCCTGCGTCGCTTTCTTGGCCATCGCTTAACTCCCCTCAGGCGGTTGGGTGAACACGGCGGTACAGGGCAAGGACTCGGTCATGACGGGCTCCTTCGGGATCGCTGTACGGGCAGAGGCGAGCCGAGAGATGAACCGGCCCGTCATAGGGGACGCCGAATCCAGCGAGCGAACTCCGCTCCTCGATCGGCTGGCCGGCAAGGGCACCGTGGAGTGGGTCGCGCCCAGCGACAGACTTGTGCTTCGGGATCCAAGGCCAGTCTCCGCGCGCGAGTGCGTAACGGACCCGCAGCTTCGGTGGCGCTGATGGGTCATTGCGCTCGCTCGGCTTGTTCCGCACGTCCAGGACGACCAGGAGCGCCGGCTCGGGCCACAGGCCGACGAAGCGATGAGCGGATGCCTGGAGGCTCGCGTCGTAGCGCTCGCTAATCGCCGCGACGGTCGCGAGACCGAAGTCGGCTTGCGCGAGGTCGGCCTCCACCATTTCCGCGGGCAGGATGAACTCTGCCGCGCCGAGGTCGCAGAGACCCTCGATGTCGAGCTTCTCCGCCGGAAGCTCTAGCGGGTCGCAGCGTCTCTGGGTTGCAAGGCGGCACCCGGGCATAAATGTGTGCACGACCTCGTGAAAGCCGGTGAAGCGCTGCCTACGAGGATGATCGCTGGCCCTGAGCTTGATCTTGAAGTGGCCGCCGGTGGGATCCAGCAGCAGGCATCCGGCGCAAGGTAGCTGCGCCGGCTCGATAACGGCTACCTGCTGGGCCGAGGCGACCATACGCAGGTCGATGGGCGGCGTTGCCTGAAGTTCTCGGAGCAACTCGTCCGCGAGGTGAACGACGTGTTCGGCGTCGCTCGCTCCCGGCCGGTCGCGGCGGCGCTCCTCCAGCAGCGAGAGCTGTTGTTCACTGACGCCCATGTTCGGCCTTGAAGACTAGCCGTTCTCTCTACGGAACCTGTGCTACCGTTCTCAGTAGCGAACAGGCAGTGGCCTATCGCGAACATACCACCAACCTCCGAGGAGGCCCGCCCCGATGAGCTCGCAGCCCGCAGCGACCGAAGCAACCCCCCGCACGCACTCCGTCCACATCATCGTCAATCGCCGTCCTGTGGTCCTGCCCTCCGCCGAGGACACCGGCGCCGAGATCCTGACCGCGGCTGGCTTTGAGGGCGAGAAGTGGGATCTGTTCCGGCTGGACGGGGAGCACGATCCCACCGGCGGCACGCTCGTGCTGGCGGCCGAAACGATCACCGTCCGCGACGGCGAGCATTTCCGCGTCATCCCGGGCGAACGCACGTTTGGTTAGCGCGTGTCCGCCCTGGATGAGCTGCGGCGCCACGCCGAAGAGCTGACCCAGGCCACGGGGGTGGCGGTCGAACTGATCGACGGCCGCCATCCCCAGACGCCGGACCACCCCCAGGTCTTCGTCGTGCTGCGCCAGGTGAGTCTGCCTTCCGGCCTCTACGCACAGAGCAGCACGGACGTGCTCTTCATCGCCGACTACCAGTACCCCCGCAGCGCCCTTGACATGTTCTGGACCGAGCTCGGCGTGGTGCTCACAGGGGGAGGCACCCCCGCAAATGCCGATTCGCTCGAGGAGTACGCGGGGCGGAGATGGCGGCGCTTCTCCTGGCACCGCGGCGGGAGCTGGAACGCCGCCGGCAACGGCCTGCTCGACCACTACCACTTCATGCTTCAACGCTTCCGAGAGGAGCCGAACCGATGATCCGCCTCGCCGTCCTCGCCTCCACGGCCGACACCATCACAGCGCACCTCGGCGCAAGCGCGCCGCGCGAGGAGGGCTGCTTCTGCCTTCTGCGCGAAGGCGTCAGTCGACGGGGTCGCCGGCTGATCGTCAGCGAGCCGATCCTGCCGCCGTACGACGCGTGGGAGCGTCAGGAGACCGACATGCTGCGCCCGAGCGCGCAGTGGCTCTCGGCCCTCGTCAGCCGCGCGCTGAGCGAGCGCTGCGGGCTGCTGTTTGTTCATTCCCATCCCGATCCGCGATTCCCTGCAGGGTTCAGCGCGCCGGACATGACCGCGATTGGGGCCCTCGGCGAGACGATCGCGCCGATGCTCGACGGGCCGTTCGCGGCCGCCGTGGTGCACCCCAGTGGCTGGGTCGCGAACGTGATCGACGACGGTGCGATACGCCACGTAGATCGCGTGCTCTCGATCGGACGCACGCTGCGGGCGCTCGACCCACCGGAGGTACGCCTGACGCGGACCGCCGAGCAGCACGGCCTTGATGACCGACAGCGTGATGCCCTGGGCGAGATGCACGACACGCTGCGGGGACTCGTGATCGCGGTCGCGGGAGTTGGCGGCTTGGGCTCCCCGATCGCGGAGCAGCTCGTTCGGATGGGCTGTGACATAGCGATCGTCGATCATGACCGGCTCGACACGCCGTCCAACGTTCGCCGCGTCGTGGGCTCGACCATCAGCGACCTGCGCGCGACCACCGCCCCGAGGAAGGTCGACGTCGTCGGCGCTCATCTTGATCATCTGGGCTTCGACGTCGAGGTGCGCCGGGTCCACGGCGATGTTCGCCGCGAGGACGTCTTCCGTGAGCTTCTGGACGCCGATGTTGTGCTCGCGGGAACGGACACCCACGGAAGCCGAGCCGCAATCAACGACCTCGCCTCGACGTATTTGCTGCCCGTGATCGACGTCGGCGTGCGCGCCGGCGCCAAGCAGGACGGGACGCTGGCAGCCTTGACCGCCGAGGTGCGTGTGCTCACCCCGACGACGCCCTGCCTTTGGTGCCGCCGGGTGATCTCAGCCGAGGTGATTCACGCCGAGAACCTGCCCGCGGATCGGCGCGAGCGCATGGCTCGGGATGGCTACCTCGTTGGTGGCTTCGGTGAGCCCGCGCCGAGCGTGATCGCCCTGACCTTCCTGGGCGCCAGCCTGGCGACGTGCGCGTTGCTTGCGCTGCTCGGCTCTGAGGGCGAGGTTGCTCCGAGTGGCTACATCGTCGACGGGCTTCTGGCCTACGCTCAGGAGACCCAGCCCGTCACACCGCGCGAGGACTGCGTATGCCGCCGTCAGCTCGCGATGGGTGACGACTGTACGCCGCCCCTGCTCCCAACGGCGGCGCGGCTCGAGTAACTCTGAACCCGATCGGCGGAAGTGTGCGACCCTGAACGCAATTCGGGAGGCGCTCGAGACGGATGGCGAAGCGACTTGGAGTCAACTGCAGCAGCAAATACGCGTTCTTGGCGGTGGCCGAGGACGGTGTGATCGTGCTGCATGAGCCTCAGCGGATCCAGCCCCCGCCTGGCAGCGAGGAGTCCGAGCGTCTGAGCGGCTTCTACGACCACTTCGCCCGCGCGCTCGCAGACTTGCAGCCAGACGAGGTATGCCTGATCATGCCCGAGAATGACCCGCGCAGCCGCCGCACGCACTCGGAGCTCGAGCCGCGCATCGCGATCGAGACGATCGTCCGACTGGTTGCCGTGCGGGCCGAGCCACCGGTGCCGCTCGCGGTGCTCGCACGACGCACCGTGCGCTCGCGCCTCGACCTGCCGCTGAAAGGCAAGTTGATCGACCTGGTAGAGCAAGTCATCCCCGAGGCCGTGGGTAAGCACTGGCGCGACGCACGAGACCTCGCGGCGCTGGCCGCGCTGGCCGGGACCGGCTGATGCCGCTCCGGGGCGAGAGCCTGGAAAGGCCGACCTACGTGTTCCTGCATTCCATCCAGGACGGCGCGACGAATGTCGCGATCCGCAGGTATCGGCACGAGATCTTCGACCGGGAGGTCGTCCAGAAGACAATCGACATGGCGGGTCGCGAGGACGCGGTGGCCTTCAAGGAGCCCCAGCTGCTGGACTCGCTCAAGCACCCGCGGATCGTCCCGATCTCCGAGGCACAGTTTGACCCCGAGCTGCCAGATTGCATCACCTTCGTCATGCCCTACTACGAGGGCAAGAGCGTGGACGCCGCGCTCCTCGCTGACTACCGCTTCTCGCTTCATCAAGCACGCGCCCTGGCCTGCCACGTTCTCGACGCGCTCGCGTATGTGCACGGCAATCGCCGCTATGTTCACCGTGATGTCAAGCCCGGCAACGTGCTGCTCGACGCGGCGCGCGACTCGGCCTACCTGAGCGACTTCGGGTCAGCCGCCGAGATGGATTCCTCCGGACGGGTCGCCGTAGCCGGCATGACGCCGCTGTACAAGGCGCCGGAGGCCGGCCTCGCCGGCGCCGCGATCGACACGCGCGCCGACCTCTACAGCGTTGGCATGACCCTGTTCGAGATGCTCAGCGGACGGTTCGCCTACGAGGTCGTCGATTTTTCGCAGGTTCAGGCGCGCCTCGCGCGCGGCCGGCGCGCGCTGCCCGACAGCTTCTTCACATTCGCTCCGCACGTGCCCGACCGACTCCGTCGCATCGTGAGGAAGGCGATCGCCGTTGAGCCCGACACGCGTTACGCGAATGCCACGCAGTTCATCGGAGCCTTGCAGAATCTGCAGTGCATCGACTGGCGGCACCTTGACGGCGAAGATCTCGACGGGACGTGGGAGGGCAGCTGGCCACCGCACCAACGTGATGGCGAGCGACGCATGTACCGCGTGACGAGCAGCGTGCGCACGGGCGGCCGTCGCCGGCTGGAGGCACATCAGCGCCTGCCCCAGCTTGCGGTCGACTGGCGTCGCTTCGGTGTTCAGGATCAGACGATCGCAGCCGACGACCGCAAAGCGCTCGAGCGCTTCTTCTCAGATGTCGCCGTGAGAGCCGCCCACTTGGCACCCGCCCACTGAACGTCACGTGCTAGCGGGGGATCCAAGCGCATCAGCCGGCGTCTGAAGCCGACCAGCCGGTCACCGTCCACCACCAGCCGACAGTCTGGGCCTGAACCAACGAGGCGAACCACTCCGCCAGCCCGCAGCTTCAGCATGGCGTGATCGGCGCCGAGCACCTTCAGCCCCACCTCGGCGCTTGGTCGAAGCTCGAGTCGTGGCAACTCTTCGGCGGTACCACGCCGGGCGGCTCGCGCGGCTAGCTCGCGTAGCGCTTGATGCATCGGCCATCGCTCGTCGACGTGAATGCATGCCGGGCCTCCAGCTGCCAACATAGAGCCCAGCAGCTCGTATATATCTTCTTTCAATATATAAAGAACATAGGAGAGCGGCCGGATGGCAACGCGGGCGCACCTTGTCCCAACTGACGCGCCGCTGGAGGACTGCCCGACAGCTCCGACTTCGATGGTCCGTGCATCGCCAGGTAGGCGCGTGTGCGTTCCTCCTGGCAAGCGGCGGCGGCGATGCGCTCACACTCACAAGGCTGGGCATCTGCGGCGCGGCACTCGCGACCCTAGCCGCAACTGACCTCGACGAACACCGGATACCCAACCGGCTCGTCATCCCGGCGGCAGCCGCCTGCGCAGGACTGTCGATCGCCGCTGGCGCGTCCACGAACGGCCTGATCACGGGCGCAGCAGTCGTCGTCGCCCTCGCCGTCGCGAGCCTCGCCTCGCCGGCGGCGCTGGGCATGGGCGACGTGAAGCTCGCGCTGCTCGTCCTCGCCGGGCTCGACGGCAGCGCGTGGCGGGCCCTGGCGATCGGCATCGTGCTCGCCGCCCTCGCAGGCCTCGCCATGATCGCGCGCGACGGACGCAGCGCCGGGCGCCGCTCGCTTCAGCTCGCTCCGTTCATAGCCGCCGGCTCCCTGCTCGCGGTGCTGGCGTGACCCTCGACACCGCACCCGCAGAGAGGATCCGGCCCGCGCTCGCGGCGCTCACTCACACGGTGCTGCTCGCGCTGCTGTGGGTACTGCGCCCGCCGCTACCGCAGGTCCGCTCCCTCACCGGCCCCCTGAGCGCCAGCGCCCTCGAGGAGATCCTCCTCCTCACCGGGTGGGTCGCCGCGACGATCGCGATCCTACGGCTGCTCTACAACGCGCTGCGAACGATCGGCAGCCGACCCTCACGCCACCGCCTCAACGAACGCATGCGCCTCGAACGGGCGCTCGTCGCCGCCGACGGCCAACCGAGTCGACAACCACATCTTCAGCGGCGCTACGCCCCGCCGCTGAAGCTCACCGTCCGGGCGGCGCTCGACCCGGAGACGAACGACGCGGCGGCAGATGCGCGACGACCGGACCGCCCGGCCGAGGTTGGGGAGGACCGATCGCCTGGTAAGCCCGCGATTCGCGTCTCCCTGCTCGGGCCATTCAGCGTCGACGGCGTCGACGACGCCCACCTCCGCAGCGCCTGCGAGCAGCTGATCGCCTACCTCGCGCTGCACCCCCGCGGCGCCACCCGAGACCAGCTCATCGAGGCGATCTGGCCCGAACAGGATCCACAGAAGGCTCGGCAGCGCTTCTGGCAGAACGTCAGCGACGCTCGTCGTCTTCTGGGCGATGCGCTGATCTCGAACCGCGGCCACTACCTCCTCGACCGCCGCGAGGTCACCGTCGACGCGGACGAGCTCGAGCAGCTCCTCGCACAAGCCTCGAGCACAGAGGCAGCCAGAGCCCAGCGACCCACGCTCGAGCGCGCGCTACGCCTCTTCCGCGGCGAACCCCTCGCCGGCTGGGATCACCTCTGGGCCGAAGACGATACGCGCAGGCTGCGCTCTGCCCACGCCGAGCTGCTCGAGCGCACAGCCCACGCCCGACTCGTTACCGGAGATCCGCACGGTGCGCTCCGAGCGGCCCAGCAAGGACTCGCCGTCGACACCTACAACGAGGGGCTCTGGCGACTGGCGATGCAAGCTGAAGGGTGGCTCGGACTACGCGACTCCGTCAGCAAGCGCTACCAGCAACTACGCGGCATCCTCGACGACCAGCTCGGCCTCGAACCCGAGCGCGCGACCCGCGCGCTCTATCACGATTTGCTCGGCCAGCGTTAGACCTCGTCGACTCCAGGCGATCCATAGGGCCTTTAGCCCGTCGCCGGCATGGTCTCGTTGCTGGACTGCTCGCCTACGACCCACGCTTCGCTCCGACTTAGTCGCGTCGCTCCCGCGTTAGGGGGGGAGCAGGAGCGTGAGCAGGTCGGGGAGGAGGTCGTCGCGTACGGCGCCGGGGTCGGTTAGCTCTTGGACGGCGAGGCCCTCGGCGAGGGCGATGACGCCGAGCGCGAACTCGGCGGCGGGCAGGGTTGGAGTGATCCCGTGTGCGGCGATCTGCTGCTGCATGAGTTCGGTGAGCGCATCGCGCAGCTTGAGCTCGTTCGCCGTCAGTTTCGGCGCGAGGTTGGGTGTTCGGACGGCGTAGGCGATGAACTCGAGCACGAGCAGTCGCCACTCGCGGCTGTCCTTGAGGCTGCGGATCGCGTCGCGCGCCTCCTCAGCGAGCGCGCGGTCGAGTGCCTGCCCATCGATGGCGGGGGACAGCGTGCGGCGCATGTGCTCGATGCGCTCGTCCTGACGTTCTTCAAGGAGGCGGAGGAACAGCTCGCCCTTGCTCTGGAAGTTGTAGTAGATCGCGCCGTTTGAGAGCCCGGCCTCGTCGGCGATCTCCTCGATCGTCGCACCATGAAACCCCCGCTTGCCGAACACGCTACGCGCCGCACGCAGGATTCGCTGTCGGTTGGCCTCGCGCTTCTCGGCCCGGTTGGGCCGGCGACGTGTCTCTGTGCGTGAACTCACCTTGACCTCCTCCGCATCCATGCTATTTTAGAGTATCGCTCTGTTTAGAGCAATGCTGTATTTCAAGGAGGTAGATCGAATGATGACCTCGATGCTCTCGCTTGTCCCCATGCTGCTGTGTGTGGGTTTGATGTTCGGCGGGGGGGCGATCGCCTGGCTGTTCGCCCGCACGCCGCTGCGCAGGATGCGCTCGCACGAGCACCGCGAGACGGTCGCGCGGGCGACCGACGCAAGCCGCGACCGGGGACTCCCCTCCCGTGTCTGATCCGGCGGCTGTAAGCACGACGACGACTAACGCGGCAAGCGGTGTACGACACCCGATCTTCGCCCGGATCTATGGGCGCTGGGCAGACGTCGCGGAGCGCCGCGGCGCCAGCGAGCACCGACATCGGATGCTCGCGGGCCTCTCGGGCCGCGTGATCGAGGTCGGCGCCGGCCACGGCGCGAACTTCCCCTACTACCCCTCGACGGTCAGCGAAGTCGTCGCGGTAGAGCCCGAGCAGTACCTGCGCGAGCGCGCGCAAGCAGCGGCCCTCACGGCACCGGTCCCGATCACCGTCGTCGACGGCGTCGGCGGGCAGCTACCCGGCGAGGATCAGAGCTTCGACGCGGGCGTGGCTGCGCTGGTGCTCTGCACGATCCCAGACCCGCACCAAGCGCTGGGCGAGCTGTTCCGCGTGATCCGCCCGGGCGGCGAGCTGCGCTTCTACGAGCACGTGCTCGCGCACGCCAAGTGGGAGGCTCGCTTCCAGCGCCTGGCCGACGCGACGTTCTGGCCACGTGTCGCCGGCGGCTGCCACCTCGCGCGGGACACCGAGCCCAACATCCGCAGCGCCGGCTTCGAGATCGCGACGTGCGAGCGGTTCCCTTTCAGCCCCATGCCGCTGTTCCCGCCAGACCCGATGATCCTCGGAACCGCCCGTCGCCCCTGAATCAGCGTCGCGTGATTCAGCCGCGGCGCGTGAGCTGCAGGACGGCGCGATCCCAGCTCGCAGAGTCCCTGACGAGAGGTCTCGAGCGGCTGTCTCAGGCGCTCGCCAGCAGCGGCACGTCGTGCACGAGCCACGCTGGTTCGAGGTTCGACGGGTAGATGACGACGGTCCGGCCGTGGCCGGTGATCCCGTACACGAACGCCGAGTGCCCGACGGTGTTCTCGCGCTGGTCCGGTGAGGCTTCGACCTGTACCCCGTACTTCCGCCACACCGGCAAGAGTTCCTTGTAGCTGCCGATCAGGTACTCCATCCGCCCGGTCATCTCGTGCGCCGCGAGGAATGCCTTGACCGTTGCCGGGGTGTCGCCTTTCGGGTCGACCGAAACGGCGATGATCTGAAGCCTGCTCGCCGCCGGCCCGAGCCTCGCCACGGCGTTGTGCAGGTTGGCGACGATCAGCGGGCAGACGTCGGGGCAGTGGTCGTAGATGAACGTCAGCAGCACCGCCTTGCTCTTGAACTGCGAGAGGCTGACCGGGCGGCCGAGCGAGTCCTTCAGGGTGAAGTCAGGCGCGACGCGGACCTGGGGCGGCGCGGGGATCTTCACGTCTAGGCGCGCCAGCAGCGTTTCGCTCGGTGCGAGCACCGCACCGGACTTCGGAGCCTTAGTGCCGCCGCCGCCGCAGCCGCCGAGTGCCATGCCTGCCGACACGACTGCGGCCAACGCGAACCGATGCCTCATCTCGGCGAAGCTTACGCGGCATCGTCGGCGCAGCCGAACCGTCTCGCCAGACGGCAAACGGGGTCTAGGATCCCGACGGTGCTCGCGTTCCTGCCCAGCCCGTCGAGCAATGGTGTCCATCTCGGCCCGTTCTTCCTACATGCCTACGGCATTGCCTATGCGTTCGCCGTGGTCGCGGCCGTCGCTATCACGGCGCACCGTTGGCAGGCGAAGGGCGGCGGCCGCGAGCTCGTCTACGAGGTGGCGCTGTGGGGCTTCCCGGCCGGCGTCATCGGTGGGCGCCTCTACTTCCTCGCGACGAGCTGGAACGAAGTCCCGCCGCACTGGTGGGGACCGCTCGCTATCTGGGAGGGAGGCCTCGGCATCTGGGGCGGCATCGCCGCCGGCACCCTTGTGGGACTATGGGTGCTGCGACGGCGCCGCGCGAACATCCCCGCCTTCATGGACGCCGCCGCACCAGCACTGCTCGTCGCGCAGGCGATCGGCCGCATCGGCAACTACTTCAACCAGGAGCTGTTCGGCGGCCCCACGACGCTGCCCTGGGGGCTCGAGATCAGCCCCGCACATCGGCCCCCTGGGTATGCGCAGTACGCCACCTTCCACCCGACGTTCCTGTACGAGCTGATCTGGAACCTGCTGCTCGCCGGCGCGCTCGTCTGGCTCGGCCGCCACCGCCACATCCGCGCGCCCGGCCTGTTCGCGCTCTACGTGGCCGGGTACTCATTCGCGCGGATCGGCGAGGAGCTGCTTCGCGTCGACCCCGCACACCACCTCCTCGGGCTCCGACTGAACCTCTACGTCGCCACGATCCTGTGCCTCGCGGGCCTCGCGTGGTTCCTGCGCATCCAGCGCGTCCGCGTCCGCGGGAGGACTGTTCGCCGCGGTGGAGCGCTGCTCGCAGCCGGCGGCGCGCTGGCGCTCGCCGGCTGCGGCCAAGCAGGACATACGGACGGGCAGAAACCGACGAGTCGAGCGCCGGCTGAATCGAGTGCGAGCCTGATCGCAGCGCGCGTGAACACCCCGGGGCGTGGCCGCGCTCCCGCATCCCGTCGAGCGTAAAGGGACCTACTCCGGCTACGCAGTGCAGACGAAGGGCCGGACCGTCGGCGAACCGAACAACTGAACAGCGCAGTTGCGGTCAAGTGTGATCGTCCGAGCACAGACGGCCGCAGCGTCACTAGCCTGCGTGTCTATGGCGCAAACGGAGCCCGACCTTCATCGTCACGGCAAGCGCAGATGGATCGATCGGGGTGCGCCAGCCGCGGCAGGTTCAATGGCTCGCCTGGGTTTTCGCCGATACGGGTGCGGCAACCTCGAGGCGACGGACGTCGGCCTCGAGCCCCTGGCGGCGCCCGACGAGGAGATAGGGGCTCATCGGCCCCTTGCCCTTGACATCGATGGTGCCGCGCGGGTGAAGCTCGTACAGGGGGCGAAGGCGCTCATGCATTCGCTCGGTGACCTGGATTGTGCCGGGAAGAGCGTGGGACTCCATGCGGCTGGCGGTGTTCACGGTGTCGCCCCAGAGGTCGTAGATGAACTTCGCGCGGCCGATCACCCCGGCGACGACGGGTCCACTGTCGATGCCGATCCGCACCTCGAGCACGAGTCCGGTCTCGATTGCGAGGCTCGCGACCTCCGGTCCCATGTCGAGCGCCATCTCCGCGATCGCCTCGACATGGTCCTCGCGTGGCAGCGGGATGCCGCTCGCGACCATGTAGGCGTCTCCGATCGTCTTTATCTTCTCGACGCCATGCTCGGCGGCGAGGGCGTCCCAGCGAGCGAACACGCGGTCGAGCAGCTCCACGAGCTCCTCGGCTGAGAGCTTCTCGGAAAGCGGGGTGAAGCCGACGATGTCGGCGAAGAGCACGCTCACGCTCGGACAGGCGTCGGCGATGACGCGTTCCTCAGCCTTCAGACGCGCGGCAACGGGCGCGGGCAGCACGTTCAGGAGAAGGCGCTCGGACTTCGCCTGCTCGAGCTCGAGCTCGCGGTGTTGATGCGCAAGTTCGGCCAGCGCCTGCTCGCGCCCGCGTATGAAGTACTGAAGCAGCGCGTAGGCCGTCGTCGTGACGCCGACGACGTTGAGCGCAAAGAACGCGATCACCAGGGCGCTCGGGAGAGCCGGTGCCCCGGCGCTCAACGTCGGGTCGATCGCGGCGGAGATCCCTACCAGCCCGACGAATGCCAGGAACCAGGGTAGGGCCTGTCGGGCGCCGACGAACAGCAGGGCGCCGAGGGGCGCGGTAAACGCCCACAGGGACACGACCGACGAATTGGCAAATCCGCCCAGGCTCCATTGCAGCGCGAATGGCAACGCCAGGCTCATCCACAGTTGGCTGCGCCGAAACAGGAGGTAGCGTTGCGTGCGCGCGAAGACGTAGATGCTCGCTACCGACGCAAGCTGATACGAGAAGGGGATCACGGCCGAAAGCCAAAGCCCGAGGGCCGCGTACGTCGCGATCCAAACGCAAGCGAGGGTCGCCATCAGCGTCGAGGAGAGGACGAGGACGGCCTTGCGCAGGCGGAGCTCTTCCGAGTCCTGCGCGCCGGCACCGATCTCAGCGAGCCTGCGCACCTTCGCGTACCACGCGTGTGCCCTTTGGTGTGGCGCGCGGGGTGCCATAGGGTGACCGATCACACCTGAACGGTCACGCGCAGGAAGACCGCCGGAATGGAAGTCGCGTCCGGGCTTGGGCTCGTGTTCTGGCTGATGAAGAGCTCCTCCAGCTCGGCCTGCAGATCGTCCTCGCGCCCGTTTGCCGCGGCGGCCTCGAAGGCGTTCATCGTCGGCCCGTAGTAGGTCCTGAATGCCGCGAGCAGTTCCGATGGCGTGCCCGGGAAGTTGAACGTGTAGGTGTCGCGCTCGAAGGAGATCTGCTCCTTCGGTACTCCCGCGCCTGCAAACCGCTCGGTCACGTTGTCCTCCACGCCCCAGGTCATGGGACTGACGAAACCCTCGGGCGGGGGAGGCGAGTACGAGGCACTGATCTTCAATATCTGCGCCACGAGCGTCGGATCGTTGGGGATCCAATTCCCCATCACCACCCGGCCGCCCGATCGCGTTACGCGGACCATCTCTTTAGCCACGTCCGACGGCTTTGGCGCGAACATCGCTCCGAAGATGCTCATCGTCAAGTCGAACCTGTCGCCCTCCAGGTCGAGCAGATCAGACGCATCGCCCTCCTGGAATCTGCAGTTTGAGAGGCCGAGGCTCTGAGCGCGGGTGTTGCCCGCCTCGACGAGGTTGCTGGCGATATCGACGCCGAGGACCTCTGCCCCGAGTTTCGCGGCGGGAACCGCTGTTGTGCCGTCTCCGCAGCCGAGGTCGAGGACCTCGAGTCCGCTGGTGATGCCCACCCGTTCGACGAGCGCCTCGCCGCTCTCGCGCATGCTCGCAGCGATGCGCGTGAAGTCGCCCTTCTCCCAAAGCGCTTTGTTCGGATTCATCGGCTCGGTTCCTTTCGTAGTTAGATGGCGGTCGGCGCCTTGCGCGCCGTGCGACGCTCCCACCAGGCGAACAGCTCGGATGGAATGCAGAGATTCGCGACGGTCACGGCGCCGCACGCCGCGACGAGCAGACCCCCGAGCACCAGGCCGGCCGTCGCCGCGCCAGCGGAAAGCAGGACCCCGACGCTCGCCAGCCAGACGGTCGCGAGCTTGAACGCGTGGCGACGTCGTGGCGGGTTGGGCGGCAGCACCGGGCCGCCGAGCGGGTGACGCACGACGCGGTTCCAGAGATGGTCGAAGGGGTGGCGCGCACTGAAACCGGCAACCACGCCGACCCCCGATAGGGCGAAGACCATAACCGGCGACTGCAGTGCGAGCGCGGCGACGACGAGCGCCAAGCACAGCCCGGTCGAGAAGCGCAGAGCAACGAAGAGCTCGCGGCGCTCGGCGTCGCCCAGGCAGTAGCCCTGTGTGGTGAGGTTGGAGCGCATCCACGCGCAGGTGCTCATCTCGTTTCCCCCTTTGCTTGTGGTCAGCGCCGCCGAGCGAGCAGCGAGATGCTCGTCACGCCGTACCTGCGCGTCGCGTCATCGGCGCGCTCGGAGACGAACCGGTAGGCGCTGTTCTCGCGCCAGGCCTCGACATCGAAGCCGGCAGCTTCGATCGTCTCGCGGTAGCCGTCGCGCTGCATCGCGCCGCCGATGCAGGCGGCCCACAGCGCCGCGTCGCAGGTCACGCCCTCGGGCAACTGCTCGGCCGTGACGATGTCGGCGAGCGCCAAGCGACCGCCGGGACGGAGCGCGCGGGCCGCGGCGGCGAACACCGCAGGCTTGTCGGGGGAGAGGTTGATGACGCCGTTCGAGATCACGCAGTCGAACGTCGCGTCGTCGACCGGTGGGCGCTCGATGTAAGCATCTTGGAACTCGACGTTTGAGAACTCGCCCTCGGCGGCAAGGCGTCGCGCCTTGGCCAGCTGCGCGTCGGTCATGTCGATCCCCACGACGCGCCCGCTGGCGCCCGCCAGCGCCGCGGCCAGCAAGCTGTCCATGCCAGAGCCGCTGCCGAGATCCATCACCGACTCGCCCGGCACGATCGCCGCGAGGTCGAGGAAGTAGCCCACGCCGGCGAACGACTCGATCGCCTGCGCCGGGATCTGGTCGAGCGCGGCGGGCGGGTAGCCGAGTCGCTCGGCCAGCGCTCGCCCGGTCTCGAAGTGAAACTTGTTGCCCGCTTCGAGCGCGACCTCCTCGTACATGCGCTTGACGCGTTGCTCCAGCTCGCCGGTGTCCAGCTGGGATTCCGTCGTGGTCATGCCGCTCTCCTTCTGGTCTTGGCCTTCTTGCCATTGGTCTCGGCGAGTCGCCATTCTGGCCAGCCGTCCTCGAGACGCAGCGCCGAGCGTCCGGCCTCCTGCAGCTCGCGTACTGCCTCATGCGCGTAGGCGCAGAACGGGCCGCGGCAGTAGGCGACGATGTCGCGGTCCTCGGGCAGCTCGGCGATCCGCTGCGCGAGCTCCTCCAGCGGGATCGAGCGCGCGCCGTCGATGTGCCCCGCGGCGAACTCCTCCTCGGGCCGCACGTCGACGAGCACAACGTCGCCGCGCTTGAGTCTTTGAAGGAGCTCCTCGCGGCCGATCGCCTCGACGGGCTCGCCCAGGTAGTCACGTGCCGCGCGCTCGACCTCGGCCAGCCGCGCGGCTGACGCGCCTCGCAGCGCCAGCCACAGGCCGAGCACATCCTCGCCCGCGAGCGCGTAGCGCACGCTGGTGCCCTCGCGCTCTCGCGTGACCACGCCCGCCGCGTGCAGCGCCTGCAGGTGCTGCGAAGTGTTTGCGCTCGATTGCTCGCTCGCACGCGCGAGCTCCTCGACGGTGCGCGGTCCCTGTGCCAGTAGGTCGAGCAGCTCGAGCCGGCGCGGGCTGGCGAACGCCTTTCCCATCAGCGCGATCGCCTCGAACAGGGTGTCCTTGGTGCGCCGGTCTCCCATGGTTGTTATTCAATAGAACAATTGATAACTTGTCAAGGCCAATCTCGGACCTGGAGGTCAAAGCGTGTATTTCCGACAGCTGCTCAACGATGAGACCGCCTGCGCCTCCTACCTGCTCGGCTGCAAGACCTATCGCCAGTTCGCCGTGGTGGACCCGCACGTCGACCTGGTCGATCGGTACATCGCGCTCGCCGAGGGACAGGGCATGCCGATCGTGGCGGTGTTCGAGACCCACGTGCAGGCCGACCACGTCTCGGGCCTGCCCGAGCTCGTGGCGCGCACCGGGGCAACCGCCTATCTGCCCGAGGGTGCCGGCGTGGACTTCGAGCATCACGCGCTTGGCGATCGGGAGGTGGTCAAGCTCGGCAACACAGAGCTTCAGGCGATCGCGACTCCCGGACATGCGCTGGCCCACCACGCCTACCTCGTCACCGACCGCACGCGCGCGCAGGAGCCGTGGCTGGTGCTCAGCGGCGATGCGCTGCTCGCCGGCGACGCGGGACGCCCGGACCTGCACGCGAGCGGCGAGGAGACGGTCGATTCGATGGCACGCGCGCTGTACCGCTCGCTCACCGATAGGTTGCTGACGCTCCCCGACCACGTGCTGCTCTATCCCGCGCACTACTCGGGGTCAGTGTGCGGGCGCGGCCTGTCGGCCAACCCGGCCACCACGATCGGCTTTGAGCGCCGCCACAACCCGGCGCTTCAGCACGACTCTGAGGACGCGTTCGTGCAGGCGCTGACCAGTGATATCCCACCGGCGCCGGAGCAGCAGGCCGCGATCCTCAAGGCCAACCGCAGCGGCAGCCCGATCGCCAAGTTTTCGTGAGCGCGCAGCCTCGCCTCGGGCTGCGCGAGAACGCGGCGCAGTTCTCGCTGCTGGTCGCGATCAACGTCTTCGTCGGGGCGATGGTCGGCCTCGAGCGCTCAACCCTGCCGCTGATCGGACGCCAGGACTTCGGCCTGAGCTCAAGCGCAGCGGTCCTCACGTTCATCGTCGCCTTCGGCCTCACTAAGGCGCTGACGAACCTCGGTGCAGGGGCGCTGGCGCAGCGCGCCGGGCGCCGGCGGCTCCTGATCGCTGGCTGGGCGGTCGCGTTGCCGGTGCCGTTGCTGATCGGGCTCGCGCCGAGCTGGGGCTGGATCGTCGCGGCCAACGCCCTGCTCGGCATCAACCAGGGCCTTGCCTGGTCGATGACCGTGGTGATGAAGATCGACCTCGTCGGCCCGCGCCGCCGCGGGCTGGCGCTTGGCCTCAACGAGTCGGCCGGCTACGGCGGCGTCGCGCTCGCCGCTGGGCTGAGCGGCTGGCTTGCGGCCACGCTGGCCGCGCGCGACGTGCTGGTTGTCGCTGGGGCGGTCGTCGCCGTGGTGGGGTTCGTGCTGTCCGTGCTGTTCGTGCGCGACACCGCCGGGCACGTCGCCCTGGAGCAGGCCGACCATCATCAAGGCGCCGACGGGGCGCCGCCGAGGCTACGCAGCGCGTTCGCACGCGCCAGCTATCGCGAGCCGGCTTTGCGGTCCTGCAGCCAGGCCGGGCTCGTCAACAACCTCAACGACGGCTTGGCGTGGGGATTGGTGCCGCTGTTCCTCGCCGCGCACGGAGCCGGCGTCGCGGACATCGGACTGATTGCAGCCATCTATCCGGCCGTTTGGAGCGTGGCGCAAATCGCGACCGGTGCGTGGTCAGACTCGCTCGGGCGAAAGCCGCTGATCGCGGGCGGCATGCTCGTCCAAGCCCTCGCCTTGGCGCTGCTCGCACTCAGCGACGGCGCGCTCGCTCCCGCCGCCGGGGCGGCCGTCCTGCTCGGCCTCGGGACCGCGATGGTCTACCCGACCCTGATTGCCGCGATCTCCGATGCGGTCACGCCGGTCGCACGCGCTCCCGTCGTCGGGGTCTATCGCTTCTGGCGCGACATGGGCTACGTGTTTGGCGGCCTCATCGCCGGCACAGCCGCCGACGCGGTTGGCTACGGTGGCGCGATTGCGCTCGTGGCCGGGCTGACCGCTGCATCTGGCCTCTGGGTGCTGGGAGACATGCCGACTGACCGCCCGCGGCCTATCCCGGTGCCGGCGCACGGCCGCCGGTCACGCGCGCCTGAAGCAGCAGTTCAGCGGCCTGCGAAGGACACGTGATCAGCGAGGCCACGGCCTCGACGGAGCCGCTCGTTGCGGTCACGCGGGTGAAGGGTTCGTCGCCTCCAGTCGTTCCTTGAGCTTGCGGCAGTTCGCGGGCATCTCTTTGCGCGCCTGACGACGGACGACTAGCGGGACGAGCAGCCTGCCGATGCCATGCCCCTCGAAGTCGACCGTGATTGTGAGGCGCGAGCGTCTGTTTGCGTCGAGCGGATCGACGGCGACGTCGACGGCCGCCCGGATCGGACCATCGATGCCGCGCACCCCCCAGGACGTAGGCGGATCGAACGTCGTGACCTCCGAGGTCACCTCCCGCGCCGCACCGCCGATCCGGCGCGTCGTCGTGCACTTCGACCCGACGCTCGGGGACTTGCCGCCTTCCATGCTGCCCCCAAGCACGCCCTCCTGCCACTCGGAGAACCTCGACGGATCCGTCACGTAGAAGAACACCTCATCAACGGGCCGCGCGACCTCGATGCTCGAGACGATCGGAGCCATCAGTGTTACCTCCTTCCGTTCGGCTGCTGAACCGTGTCGCCGTCCTCACCGAGCCACCACGTCGGCGAACCTGCGCAGGTAGGTCGGCCAGCCGCCCTCGTTGTCAACGCCTTCGCGGACCGCCTCCCAGCCGTCGCCGTGTCGGTCGAGCGCGCGGTGCTCGAGCTCGACTCGCGTGCGCTCAGGCGTCTCGGAAGCGAACCGCACCTCCACTTCGCTGGAACGCTCGGGGTCGGTCTCGATCTGCCACTGCGGGCTGATGTCCCAGCTGATCACGACCCTATTCGGCGGCTCGTACGCGAGCACCCGCGCCCAGCGGCACACGCTGCCGTCGACGCCGCGGTCGTACACGTCGCCGCCCACGCGCGGCTCGAAGACCGTCTCCGCGATCTCCACGCTGAGCATGTTGTGCTCGGGCGGCTTGAAGCTGCCGAAGCCATCGGTGAAGACCGAGAAGGCACGCTCGATCGGTGCGTCGACGACGATCTCATGACGGATCGAGGTTGCGGATGCCGGTGTGCTCATGGGACCTCCTCTTCGGGTTGCTCAACGGCGGCCTTGTAGGCCGTCAGGGCGCCGCTCCAAAACCGGTCGAGGTCCGCGCGAAGCTTGGCGAGCCCGTCTGTGTCGACGCGGTAGATGCTGCGGTTGCCGGCTCGCCGGTCGATGACAAGGCCTGCCTCCTTGAGCACCCTAAGGTGCTGCGAGACAGCGGGCCGGCTCACGGGCAGCCCAACAGCAAGCTCGCCGACCGCGCGTGGGCGTTCGGCGAGCCGCTCGAAGATCGTTCTCCTGGTGTGATCCCCGAGTGCGGACCACGCGGCATGTTGGTAAGTAGACACGCACGGTAAGCTTAGGCTAACGAGCTTGGGGCGTCAATGGAAAACCGCGTCGGCCCCACAGCATGAGCCCCGGGTCCGCCGAGTAGAAGCGAGGCCAGACTGCGAGGGCCAAGGGTCTCTGGCCCGAGCGGCCGTGCTGCGCTAATCGATCTGGGCAATCATCAGCACGTATCCGTCGGGGTCTAGGACGCGCATCTCCTGACGGGGGCCGGGGCTGCCGTCCTCGATCTCCCCCGCCGCGATTCCCGCGGCGAGCAGCTGGTCGCGCAGCGCGGTCAGTTCGTGCGAGTACAGATAGAACAGGATCGTTTGCTGCCCGGGGTCGATCGGCTCGCCTGAGCCTTCGAACATGATCTCCGCGCCGCCGCTCTCCAGAGCCGCCCACGCGAGTGAGTCGCGGTACTTGTAGACGCTCGTCGGCGTGAAGCCGAGGTGGTGGTAGAAGGCGACCGAGCGCTCGACGTTCGCCACTTTGACGAACGGGATCAGCCCGTCGACGCGCTGCTCAGGGAGCTCGGGAACCGTCTCGGGCGGCTGCACCTTCGGGGCCGCCGGCGCAGCAGGCCGCCCTGTCCGGGCGTAGCCGATCGCCGCGACGCGGTCGACGCAGCCCTTGAGCTCGGTGATCTTGCCATCAGTGAGCGTCACTACCGCCCAGGCGATCCCGTCTTCAAGCGGCCGGCCGGCGGCATCAGACGGCTGCGTGGGACGGAAGGCGACGATCACCCGCGAACCATCTTGGATCGCGTCCTCGATACTTCCGCGCACGCGCCCGTCGAGATTGCGGCTCATCACTTCGATGATCGTCTCCCGGCCCTGGCAGTTCGTCGACCCTTCGTCGACCGTGCGCCACACCGCGTCCTCGGCCAAGGCCTCCTCGAGCACGCTGAAGTCTCCGTTGCTAAGGGCCTCGAAGCACCGCCGCAGCAGCTCAAGCTCAGGGCTGTCGCTAGTTGTGTTCATCTCGCTCAACTCCTGTCTGTCGTCTATCGCATTACGGGCGTGTGGTAATGCGCCGACAGGGCGGCGGACGAGGATAGATCGCATAGGCAAGCGGTCAACGTCAGCCAGGCATGCGACGGACGCTACTCCTCAACTGGGCGCGGTACAAGCGTCATCAAACGGCTGAGACAAGAATTCGCAGTTGTCGAAACGCGTCAATCCTGAGCGCGCAGGCAGCGGCCCGCCGTCAACGGTGATGCGCGCGTTCTCATCCCAGAGCGCGGTGGCCATCTCGCCCTCGCCGTCGTTGATCTGTCTGATTTCGGCCATGTTTCCGTCCTCCGCTCTGTCGTCGTGCACTACGGGTGTGCGGTAATGCAATGCACCGGCAGGGCGGTGGACGAGGGTAAGCCGCATATGGAAGCAGTCAGCGTCAGCCAGGCACGAGCAAGAAGCTGCTCCCGCGACGCCGGAACTCAAGCGTCCGAGTGGCCGCTACCGCGTTTGGAGCTTCGCTGCCTGGCTCCGCTTCCACTCGGCCAGGGCGCGGTTCTTGTGGCGAGGGCCAACAGCCGGCGGCAGCCACCACTTGACGGCTCGCCCTAGCGCGGTTCGTGTGCACCAGCAGTCAGGGTCACAGCCACACGAGCGATTGCGCGGGTTGTGGATTCGCTGCACGACGCTGCGCGCCATTCTTGGAGCGTAGCTCTCGGCGACGAGCCGAGCACGAGCTTCGACGCTCATATCAGCCAAATCAGATGTATCATGGAGCGCGATGGACCGCCCTTGTGCTAACCGGCCTGCTCGCCGGGTCGGCTTGGACGGGCATCAGCTCCACGCTCGGGCGAGTCCTGCTCGTCGTCGGACTCGCGACGATCGCCATCTCCCTAACGCGAGGCCGGCGGCCGAGCTGACGACGCGTGACGGTTGCCGCAGCCGTCAAACGGATGCTCGATCCGGGGCAAGATCGTTCAGGCACTTATCGCCAGAAGTGCCCCAAACCGCGGTAATCGCTGATAATCGGCAGGGATCCGGGCGGCACGGCGGAACTCTGTCGCTGCACGAACTCCCTGCAAATCAACATCTTTCGGCGCCGCGTACCGACGAAGACTCGGTATTTTGCAAGCAGGAGGTCACCGGTTCGATCCCGGTTGGCTCCATGTCAAATGCCTAGGATCAGGCGCTTTTGCAGGCTCTTCCCAAAGCTCACGAGAGCGGTGGGGCCGCGCGAACTCCTCGTCACCGTCGCAAAAGCGGTCGTTAAAGTGAACTTGCGATCGCGCCTACCGCGTTCAAGCAATTGGCGCGGAGCTTGCTGCGTGGGTGTGCACAGTAGGGCCGCATGGTCGTAGAGGAGTCGAAGCCAGGCCCTGTTCTCTACACGAAGCCGAGCACGACCAGGCAGACACTGACCTCGACCAGGGCGACCGAGGCGCCGAGCGTGTCGCCGGTGCGTCCGCCGATCGCCCGGCGCGACCAGGCGCCGACGGCCAGGGTGACGAGCGCGGCGGCTGCCAGGGCGGTCACCGCCCGCGCCGGGCCCTCTAGGGCGAAGGCGGCTCCCGCGGCGGTGCCTGAGGCCAGGACCAGTTGGGTGCGCCCGACGCTGAAGCCCGCGCCAAGGCCATCGGAGCGCGCGGGAGACGTGGTCACGGCGTGGAGAAGTGCGCTCCAGCGGCCGAGCGCGCAGGCCAGGACAAGTACGCGCAGCGCGTCGTCGCGGCCGAGGCTACCGACCGCCGATATGAGCAGAAGCAGCCACAGCACCACGGCGAGCACGCCGAAAACGCCGACCTGCGGCTCTCGCATGACCGCCAGCCGGCGTGCTCGGTCGCCGCGCGCGCCGATGCCGTCAGCGCAGTCGGCGAGGCCGTCCTGATGGAGCGCCCCGGTGACGAGCACGAGGGCACTCGCGGCGAGGACCGTGGCAGGCACCGAGCCGAGCAGATGGTCAAAGCCGTAGCGCAGCCCGCCCGCGACTGCGCCGACCAGAGCGCCGACAACGGGGAACCAGGCCGGAGCCCAGCGTGAGCCGGTCGCGCCGCGGAGGGGCAGCGGAGCGACTGTCAGGAAGACGAGTGCCGCGGCGAGGCCGTCCGCCACGCGGCGTTGCGGCCCCGGCTCATACACGCCGTTCGACGCCGGCTTCCTCGAAAGTCGCCATGCCGCTGTGAAGCGCGCCGGCGGCCGCCACGATCGGCAGCGCCAGCAGTCCGCCGGACGCCTCGCCCAGCCGCATGCGCAGGTCCAGCAGCGGCTCGAGGCCGAGCTCGGACAGGACGATCTCGTGACCCGGCTCGGCCGAGCGGTGGCTCGCGATGAGCGCCTCGCCCACCGCTGGCTCGATCCGGGCGGCGGCGAGCGCCGCGGCCCCCGTGGCGTAGCCGTCGAGAACCACGGGCAGCCCGAGGCGTGCGGCCGCGAGCGCCGCGCCGGCCAACGCGGCCAGCTCGAGTCCGCCCACCGCGGCGAGCGCGGCGCGTGGCTCGAGCGGCGAGCCGTGGCGCGCTACCGTCTCGGCAACCAGCGCTCGCTTGCGCTCGAGGCCAGCGGCGTCGAGCCCGGTGCCGCGGCCCACCGACACCGATGGCGAGCAGCCGGTCAGCGCGCACACGAGCGCCGAGGTGCTGGCCGTGTTGCCCATCCCGATCTCGCCCAGCACGAGGCAATCCACGTCGCGCCCCGCGAGCTCCTCGGCGAGCGCCGCACCGGCGGCAAGAGCTTGGTCAAGCTCCGCCTCGCTGAGCGCGGGCCCCTCGACCATGTCCGCCGTGCCGGGACGTACTTTCATGGCGCGTACGCCGTCGGGCGTCGCAGCCGCGAGGCCTATGTCGGCGACGATCAGCTCGTGACCGCCGTGCTTGGCCAGCACGCCCACGGCGGTTTCCCCTCGTGCTGCCGCCGCCGCCACCTGCTCGGACACCTCGGGGCCATAAAGGCTTGTGCCGCGGATCACATGGCCATGGTCCCCCGCGCAGACGAGCACGCCGGCGCGCGGCGAGGAGGGCGGTGGCTTGCCGGCGATTGCCGCCCAGCGCTCGATCAATGCCTCGAGCGCGCCGAGGCTCCCGGCGGGCTTCACGAGTTGATCGAGCCGGTCGCGCGCGACGATGGCCGCCTCGCGGTTTAGTTGTGGGCGCGGCGCGCCCTGCTCAGGCGCGGCGTCGGCAGGATCTGTCCAGCGCTCCTGCATGACGACGTCGTCTACCGGCGTGCGCGACGCCCAGCCAGCGGACTCGAGGCCGGGCCGCACGGGACGCTCGTCGGGCCATCCGAGGCAGAGGTAGGCGATCGGCTCGACACGCGTGGGAATGCCGAGCAGCGCCCGCATGTCGTCGGGGCGGTAGAAGCTGACCCAGCCCACGCCGAGCCCCTCGGCGCGTGCCGCCAGCCAGAGGTTCTCGATCGCGCACGCGGTGCTGTAGACGTCGGTCTGCGGGATCGTGCCGCGGCCGAGGACCTCCATGTCCGGGTCGCCCGGATCGCAGCACACACAGAGTCCGAGCGGCGCCTCCACTATCCCCTCGACCTTCTGGTCAAGGAACTGGCGTGCGCGCTCGTCGAAGCGATCGGCTTGGCGCATGCGCTCGCGCTGGGCGAGGCTACGGACGCTCACCCGCCGGCCCAACTCGCGAACCACGATGATCCGCCAAGGCTGCATCAGCCCGACCGACGGCGCCCGGTGGGCAGCTTCGAGCACGCGCCGCAATACCGAGTCCGGCACTTGGTCCGGACGGAAACGGCGGATGTCGCGGCGCTCGGCGATCACGCGGTAGACCGCCTCGAGGTCGTCCCCGGGGAAGCGCCAGCCGCGCGGATCGGCGGCGCGCTCGGCGGCGCGGGAGGGGTCGAAGCCCGGCGGGGTGGGCGGTCGGCGGAGTCGATCGCGAGCCGTCACTGTGCCAAGCCTAGACCGGCGCCGTGCCCGAGGCGAACAAGGGGTAGCATGCCCCCGGTCAGCGTGGCGGCGCGTGGAACCCGGTGGGAGTCCGGGACGGTCGCGCCACTGTGACCGGGACGAAGATGTCCCGGGAGTCAGGAACTCGGCCGCCGCGAACCTCAGAACGGGACGCTCGATCCCGAGGAGGCAACTCGTGCGGACAGCTATCGCGCAGGGCCCGGCTTCGAGCTGGGCGTGAGACGGCTGCTTCTCGTGCGTCACGCGCCGACCAGCGCGACGCGCGCCGCGGCCTTCCCGCTTGACGAGCCACTCGACGAGCGCGGGCTCGCCAGCGCCGCGGCGCTCGCCGGCGCGTTGCCGCGCCGCTGCGACGTAATGTCAAGCCCGGCGCTGCGCTGCCGGCAGACGGTCGAGGCGGCGGGGCTGACCGCGGCGGCCGAGCCGCGGCTGGCGGAGTGCGATTTCGGCTCCTGGGCCGGCGCGACGCTGGCGGACGTGCACGCATCCGATCCGCAGGGAGCGGGCACGTGGATGACCGACCCCGACGCCGCGCCGCACGGCGGCGAACCGCTGCGGGCGTTCGTAGCGCGCGTGGCCGGATGGTTGGACGACCAGGCCGCAGGCGCGGGAGCGGCGGCTGCGGTCACGCACGGCGGGGTGGTCAAGGCTGCGCTCGTGCACGCGCTGGGCGCGCCGCTCGAGGCGTTCTGGCGGATCGACGCGGCACCGTTGTCGGTCACCGAGCTGCGCGCCCATGACGGGCGCTGGACGGTGGCGCGCGTGAACTGCCGGGTCTCCGGGGGCCCGGGTTGAGCGGGGCGGCGATCATGGGCGGCTACGCGGCCGACCTCCTGCTCGGCGACCCGGCAAGGCGGCATCCGGTTGCGGGCTTCGGCCGCGCAGCGAAGGTGTTCGAGCGCGAGAGCTACGCACCGAGCCGAGCGCGAGGATCGATCTTCGCCGGCACCCTCGTGGCCGGCGCCGCTGCTCTCGGCGAGCTGCTCGCACGGGGTTGTGCGCGCGCTGGGCTGGGACGGGGGACTGCCTTGGCGGCTATCACCTGGGCCTCGCTCGGCGGGCGCTCGCTTCGGCGCGAGGCGCAGCGCATCGCCGCGGCGCTCGACGCGGGCGACATCGAGGGTGCGCGCGCGTCGCTGCCGCGGCTCGTTGGGCGCGACCCGCTGCAGCTCGACCCAGAGGACGTGTGCCGCGCGGTGGTCGAGTCGGTTGCGGAGAACACCGGCGACGCCGTGGTGAGTGCCCTGGTATGGGGCGCGCTGGCGGGCCCCGCGGGAGTGGCCGCGTACCGCGCGGCCAACACGCTCGACGCGATGGTCGGGCGCCGCGACGAGCGCTATGAGCGGTTCGGCTGGGCGGCGGCACGGCTCGACGACGCCATGAGCTGGCCGGGGGCGCGTGCGGGCGCGCTGCTGACGGCCGCCTGCGCGCCGCTCGTGGGAGGCGAACCGCGGGTGGCGTGGCGCATGCTGCGGCGCGATGGCCGGGCGCATCCGAGTCCCAACGCCGGCCGCCTGGAGGCTTCCTTCGCCGGCGCGCTGGGCCTGCGGCTGGGCGGCCCGCTCAGCTACGACGGGCGGGTGGAGCAAAGACCGCCGCTCGGCGACGGCGCCCCGCCGACGACCCGCGACGTGCGCCGCGCAAACCGGCTGTCCGCCGCGGTGGGCGCCGCGGCGGCCCTGCTGTGCTGGACCGTCCGGAAGGCCACTGCATGAGGGGCGCATTGCTCGTCTGCGGCACGCACTCCGACGCCGGTAAGTCGGTGGTGACCGCCGGCATCTGCCGCTGGCTTGCCCGCGAGGGTGTGCGTGTGGCGCCGTTCAAGGCACAGAACATGGCGCTCAACTCGGTGGTGGCACCCGACGGAAGCGAGGTGGGACGCTCGCAAGCAGTGCAGGCGATGGCCGCCGGGGTGCAGCTCGAGGCCGCGATGAACCCGGTCCTGATCAAGCCCTCGGGTAGCCGCCACAGCCAGGTGATCGTGATGGGCCGCCCCTACGCGGACGCCGACGCGCGCTCCTACCAGGCGCTCAAGCACGAGCTGCAGCCCGTGGTGGCGAGCGCGCTGGCGGGCCTGCGCGAGCGCTTCGACGTGGTCGTGTGCGAGGGCGCCGGCAGCCCGGCGGAGGTGAACCTGCGCGACTCGGATCTCGTGAACATGGGCCTGGCACGCGAGGCAGGGCTGCCGGTGGTCGTGGTCGCCGACATAGACCGCGGCGGCGTGTTCGCCTCGCTGTTCGGCACGCTGGCGTTGCTCGACGCGAGCGACCAGGCGCACATCGCGGGCTTCGTGATCAACCGCTTTCGCGGCGACGAGTCGATCCTCGCGCCGGGACTCGAGCGGATCACCATGCTCACCGGCCGGCCGGTCCTCGGCGTGCTGCCTCACGTCGAGGACCTCGGGATGGACGCCGAGGACTCATTGGCGCTCGACGCGCGCCGGCCGGAGGAGGCAGCGAAGGCCGACACGCTCGACGTGGCCGTGCTGCGGCTGCGCTGGATCAGCAACTTCACGGACGCCGATGCTCTGTCCGCAGAGCCCGGAGTGCGGGTGCGCTTCACGCGCTCGCCCGCCGATGTCGAACGTGCCGATCTCGTGGTCGTGCCGGGCACGAAGGCCACCGTGGAGGACCTCGAGCTGCTGCGCGAGGCGTGTCTCGACCGCGCGCTTGCGGCGCGGGCTGAGGCGGGCGGGCCGATCCTGGGCATCTGCGGCGGCTACCAGCTCTTGGGCGAGCGGATCGAGGACGACGTGGAGTCCCGCCGCGGCGCGGTGGCGGGTCTCGGCCTCCTGCCGGTCGGCACCACGTTCGCGTCCGAGAAGCTGCTGAGCCGACGCGAGGGGCATTCGCAGTGGCTGGGCACAGGCGCGGCGGGCTACGAGATCCGCCATGGGCGCGTGCGCCGCCACGGCGGCGAGCCCGTGATAGAGGAGGAGGGCTGCCGCGCGGGCTGCGTAGCCGGCTTCTCCTGGCACGCCGCGCTCGAGCACGACGATTTCCGCCGCGCGCTACTGGGCTGGGTTGCCCAGGCGCGCCGCCGCCGCTTCGTGCCGGGCACGACACCGTTCGCCGTGGCACGGACCGCCCGCCTGGACGCGCTGGGCGACCTCGTGGCCGACCACGTCGACACTGCCCGCCTGGCTGCGCTGATCGAAGACGGGCCGCCGCAGGACCTGCCCACGGTGACGACCGAGGTGCGCGAGTGCTACGCGTCCTGACCACCGCCGACACCGAGATCCTCGCCACCGCCGCCGCGGTCGAACGGCTGCCCGAGGGCTTCCCCGAGGTGCGCTGCTCCAATCCGGCACACGCAGCCGACCCCGCCGCGTTCATCGATCAGCTGCTCGACGGCGCGCGCCTCGTGCTGTGCCGCATCCTCGGCGGGCGTAGAGGCTGGCCCGAGGGGTTCGGGCTGCTGCGCGAGCGCTGCGCCGAGCGCAATGTGGCGCTGCTGGCACTCGGCGGAGAGGCCGAACCCGACGCAGAGATGACCGCGCTGTCCCTGGCACCCGCAGGCGCGGTCGCGCAGGCAGGCGAGTACCTGCGCCACGGCGACGTGGAGAACGTCGAGCAGCTGCTGCGCTTCCTCGCGGACACGTTCCTGCTCGAAGGTCACGGCTTCGAGCCGCCTCACGAGGTGGCGGACCTCGGCGTATACCTGCCGGGGACGGGTGACGTGGAGCTCGACGAAGCGCTCGCGCGGCTCGACCCCGCGCTGCCCACGATCGGCATCTGCTTCTACCGCTCGCACCGGCTAACCGGCAACACCGCGTTCGTGGACGGGCTCTGCGAGGCGATCGAGCAGGCCGGCGGGAACGCGCTGGCGGTGTGGAGCTACACGCTGCGGCGCGACCGCGACGGGCGCGTGCCGGCGCTCGAGCTGCTCGACGGGCGGATCGACGCCCTCATCACGACCATGCTGGCCACCGGTGGGTCCGCTCCGGCAGGCGGCGAGGAGTGGGACGCCCGCGCGCTGGCCAACCTGGGCGTGCCGGTGATCCAGGCCGTGTGCGCAACCGGCTCGCGCACGAACTGGCTGGCCTCCGACTCTGGCCTTGCACCGCTCGACGCCGCCACCCAGGTCGCGATCCCGGAGTTCGACGGCCGCCTGTCGGGCGGCGTCATCTCGTTCAAGGAGCGCGAGGCGAGCAACTCGCCGGTGGGCGTGCCGGTGCCGCGGTACGTGCCGGACCCGGAGCGCTGCGCGCGCGTGGCACGGCTGGCCGTGCGCCACGCCGGTCTGCGGCGGCTGCCGGCCGCCGAGCGCCGCGTGGCGGTCCTGCTCACGAGCTTTCCCACCAAGCACGCGCGCGTGGGCATGGCCGTGGGGCTCGACACGCCCGCCAGCACGCTCGAGCTCCTCGACGCGCTACGCGCCGAGGGCATGCGCGTGGAGCACGACTTCGAGAACGGCGATGCGCTGATGCAGGCGTTGATCGCCTCGGGCGGGCACGACGAGGAGTTCCTAACCGATGAGCACCTCTCGCAGGCGCCGCTGCGGATCGCGGCCACGGACTACCTCGCCTGGTACGAGACGCTGCCGGGCGAGTTGCGCGAGTCGGTGCAGGAGCGCTGGGGACCGCCGCCGGGCGACCGCTATCTCGACGGTGAGGATTTCGTGATCGCGGGGCTAGAGCTGGGCAACGTCCTGGTGGCGATCCAGCCGCCGCGCGGCTACGGCGAGGACCCAGTCGGCATCTACCACGATCCCGAGCTGCCGCCGACCCACCATTACCTCGCCTGCTACCGCTTTCTCGACAGCGTCTGGGGCGCCGATGCGATCGTGCACCTCGGCAAGCACGGAACGCTCGAGTGGCTGCCCGGCAAGATGCTCGCGCTGTCGCCCGCGTGCGCCCCCGACGCCGCGCTCGGCGACATGCCGCTGATCTATCCGTTCGTCGTCAACGACCCCGGCGAGGGCGTGCAGGCCAAGCGCCGCGCGCACGCTCTGATCGTCGACCACCTGGTGCCGCCGATGATGCGCGCCGAGAGCTACGGCGAGCTGGCCGAGCTCGAGGCGCTGCTCGACGAATACGCGCGGCTGGAGGTCCTTGATCCTCCCAAGCTGCCCGCACTGGCGACACGCATTTGGGCGGCGATCGAGGAGGCGAACCTGCAGCCCGACCTGGGGGTGCGCGAGCGACCCGAGGACGTTGGCGCACTCGTGCAGCACATCGACGGCTACCTCTGCGAGGTGAAGGACATCCAGGTGAAGGACGGCCTGCACGTGCTGGGTCGCGCGCCCGAGGGCGAGCAGCTGCGCGGGCTCACGGCGGCGATGCTGCGCCTCGGCGCGGGCGATCTGCCCGGGCTGCGCACGGCGGTGGGCGCCGCGTTCGGGCTCGACGAGCAAGCGCTGGCGGCGGCGCCGGGCGCCCCCGCGCCGAATGCGCCCGCCGAGCTGAGCGAGCGCTTCCGCGGCCCGGCGGCGAGCGCGGGCGAGGTGGTGGATCGGCTCGAGGCCGCGCAAATGGGGCTGCTCGACGCGCTCGCCTCGCGCGACTGGGACGCCGACGCGGCGGGCGAGGTATGCGCCGAGGTGCTGGGTCGCTGCGACGAGCGCGTGGAGCGCGTTCTGTGCTTCGCCGCGAGCGAGGTCGTGCCGCGCATCCGCCAGGCACGCGACGAGCTGACCGCGGTTGTGGCCGCGCTGAACGGCCGCCACGTGCCGGCGGGGCCGTCGGGCAGCCCGACCCGGGGGCGCCTCGACGTTCTGCCCACCGGGCGCAACTTCTACTCGGTGGACCCGCGCGCGCTGCCGTCCGAGCTCGCGTGGGACGTCGGGAGCCGGCTGGCCGACGCACTGCTGGAGCGCCACCGCGCCGACACGGGCGAGCTGCCGCGGATGGTCGGCCTCGTCGCCTGGGGCACGTCGGCCATGCGCACACACGGCGACGATGTCGCCGAGATCCTCGCACTGCTCGGGGTCCGCCCGAAATGGCATCCCGAGACCCGCCGCGTGAGCGGGATCGAGCCGATCCCGCTGGCCGAGCTGGGCCGGCCGCGCATCGATGTGACCGTGCGCATCTCCGGCTTCTTCCGCGATGCCTTCCCGCACCTGGTGAGCCTGCTCGACGACGCCGTGGCCGCGGTGGCGGCGCTCGACGAGCCCGCCGAGGACAACTTCGTGGCGGCGCACGCGCGCGCGGACGCGGAGCGGCTCGCCGCGGAGCTCGGAGCGGGCGAGGCGTGGCGGCGGTCGACCACGCGCGTGTTCGGCTCGAAGCCGGGCACCTACGGCGCCGGTCTCCTGCAGCTGCTCGACACGCACGACTGGCGCAGCGACGCCGACCTGGCCGAGGTCTATGAGGCGTGGGGCGGCTACGCGTACGGCCGCGGACTGGACGGCGCAGCGGCAACCGACGCGATGCGCGATTGCTACTCGCGCATCGAGGTCGCGGTGAAGAACGTGGACAACCGCGAGCACGACATCCTCGACTCCGACGATTACTACCAGTACCACGGCGGCATGGTGGCGTCGGTGCGCGCGATGAGCGGTCGCGAGCCGGCCGCCTATGTCGGCGACAGCTCCGACCCGGCTCGCGCCGTCGTCCGCACGCTGGCCGAGGAGACGCGGCGCGTGTTCCGCGCGCGGGTGGCCAATCCCCGCTGGATCGCCTCGATGATCCGCCACGGTTACAAGGGGGCGGCCGAGCTGTCGGCCACCGTCGACTACCTGTTCGGCTACGACGCCACCACCGGTGTGGCCGAAGACTGGATGTACGAGCGGGTGGCCGAGCGCTACCTGCTCGACGCGCACGTGGCCGACTTCATGAGCGCGTCCAACCCTTGGGCTGCGCGCGCGATCGCCGAGCGGCTGCTCGAGGCGGCCGACCGAGGCATGTGGGTTGAGCCCGAGGAGGCGACGCTGAACGCGATCCGCGACCGCTTCCTTGCACTCGAGGGCGAGCTGGAGGAGGCGCAGGCGTGACCGCGTTTCCCTTGAGCGCCATCGTCGGCCAAGAGCAGCTCGTAGAGGCGCTTCTGATCAACGCCGTGGCGCCCGACGTCGGCGGCGTGCTGGTGCGCGGCGAGCGCGGCACCGCGAAGTCCACCGCTGTCCGCGCGCTGGCCCCACTGCTGCCGCCGGTGTCCGCCGCCGCCGGGCATCCATTCGCTTTCGGGCCGGGCGAGAGCGCGCCCGACGGGCCCATTCCAGCCGGCACCGCCGTGGAGGAGCGCCCGGCGCGACTGGTGGAGCTGCCACTCGGCGCCACACTCGACCGCCTGGTTGGGGCGCTCAATCTCGAGCGCGCGCTGGCCGGCGAACACGCCTTCGAGCCTGGTCTGCTCGCGCGAGCCCACCGCGGGATCCTCTACGTCGACGAGGTGAACCTGCTGCCCGACCACCTCGTGGACGCGCTGCTCGACGCCGCCGCATCGGGCGTGGCACGGGTGGAGCGCGACGCGGTGTCGATCGAGCACGACGCGCGCTTCCTACTGGTCGGGACGATGAACGCAGAGGAGGGCGAGCTACGCCCACAACTGCTCGACCGCTTCGGGCTCGGTGTGGAGGTTCGCGGCCCGAGCGACCCGGCTGTGCGGGCGGAGATCGTGCGCCGGCAGCTCGCATTCGAGCGCGACCAGGCCGCCTTCGTAGGGCGCTACGAGGCCGACGAGCACGCGCTGGCCGAGCGCATCGCGTTGGCGCGCGAGCGGCTCGAGCACGTCCGGCTGTCAGAGCGCGAGCTGATGCGGATCGCCGGCGCGTGTGCGCGGCTCGGCGTCGACGGCGTGCGCGGGGACATCGTGTCGGCCCGCGCGGCCTGTGCGCTGGCGGCGCTCGAGGGCACGGACGAGGTCGAGGAGCAGCACGTGCGGCGCGCCGCCGAGCTGGCGCTGGCGCACCGGCTCAGGCGCGACCCGCTCGAGCGCGAGCATAACGCTGAGGACAGCCTGCAGCGCGCGCTCGACGACGACGAGCCGCCCACCGACCCGCCGAACGGCCCCGGCCCACGGCCGCCGAGCCACCGCGCGGATCGCAGCGGAACGCGCGCCGAGCAGCCGGGCGAACGAGCGCCGACGCGCGCGGATAACGCGCCGGCGTGCGAGCGGCTCGACGCGCCTGCGCCGGCCCGGCTGCCCATCGAGGCGCTTCAACCCCCGGACACCGGGCGTGGGCCTCACGGTCGCCGGGCGCGAACCCGCGGTCGTGACGCTGGCGCGATCGACAGTCGCCCCGCGGACGCCGACGCCGCCGACATCGCAGTGGTCGCCACGCTACGCGCGCGTCTGACCGGCGCTGACGCCGGCCAGATGCGCGAGCACGTACGCGCGGGGCGCGAGGGTGTGTTGCTCTGCATGGTGGTGGACGCGAGCGGCTCGATGGGGGCCCGCCGGCGCCTCGCGCGGGTGAAGGGCGCCCTGCTCGGCCTGCTGCGCGACGCATACGCGCGACGCGACCGCGTCGCGGTGATCTCGTTCCGCGACGGCGGCGCGAATCTGCTGGTGGCGCCCGGCGCACCGCTCGAGCTTGCAGCAGAGGCTGTGCGCGCGCTGCCCACCGGTGGGCGCACACCCCTGGCTGCGGGCCTGGAGGCCGCGGTGCTGCTGCTGCGCCGCGAGGCGATGCGCGAGCCCGACCGGCGCGCGGTCGCGGTGGTGCTGACCGATGGCCGCGTGGCGGACCCGGCCGGAGAGGTCGGGGCAGCCGCCGCACGGCTGGGCCGGGCCGCCGCCGCGGTGCACGTGATCGACACCGAGGACGGCCCCGTCCGCGTCGGGGTAGCAGCCGCGCTCGCTGAGTCGGCCGGCGGCGCGCTGCACGCACTCAGGAGGGCCGCATGAGCGATTCCCCGCTCGCCAGGCACGGCGGCAGCGAGGTGGACGTGCCGCACCGTCCCGGTGATCGCGGCAGCGCCGAGCCGAAGCGCCGCAAGCCGCGCGACAACCCGCTCGTGATCGTCGTGACCGGTCAAGGCAAGGGCAAGAGCACCTCGGCGTTTGGCATGCTGCTGCGCGCCTGGGCGCGCGGCTACCGCTGTGGCGTGTTTCAGTTTGTGAAGTCCGGCAAGTGGAAGGTGGGGGAGGCAAAGGCCGCAGCCGCGCTCGGCGGCATCGACTGGGAGAAGATGGGCGACGGTTGGTCCTGGCTTTCGAGGGACCTCGAGGAGTCCGCCGACCTGGCCCGTGAGGGCTGGGCCGAGGTCCGCCGCGCGATCACCGAAGAGCGTTACGAGTTTCTGCTGCTCGACGAGATCACCTACCCTGTGAAATGGGGCTGGATCGAAGCGGCCGAGGTGGTCGAGACGCTGCGCGGGCGGCCGGGCTTCCAGCACGTGGTGATCACCGGGCGCGACGCCGCGCCGGAGTTGCTCGAGGCCGCGGATCTCGTGTCGGAGGTGGTCAAGGTCAAGCACCCGATGGACGCGGGTATCCGCGCGCAGCAGGGGATCGAGTGGTAGACGTCCTGGTGATCCCAGACGGCGCGGCGCAGCCCCCACGCGACGGCGTGCCGACGGCCTTTGAGCGAGCGCGCACGCCGGTGCTCGACGCGCTCGCGGCGGAGGGCGCCGTGATGCGTGTGCTCACCACGCCGCCGGGTCTGCCCGCGGGCTCGGAGACCGGCATCTCAACGCTCCTGGGCGCGCCGCCGAGCCGGCCGATTGGGCGCGGATGGGTGGACGCCGCCGCCTACGGGGTGGAGGTGCCCGAGGGCATGACACCTTGGCGTGCGGACCTCGTGTATCGCAACGGCAAGCGGGGATCGGTTCGCCAGGCGCGCGACATCTGCTCGCATCTGCGCCCCGGCGCGCACGCGGTGCGCGGGCACCGGCTGCTGCTACTGGCCGCCGAGCGCCCGGCGGACAGGCGCATGCTTGGGCTGCAACTTCGCGTGTGGCACGACGGACCACCGCCCGAGGGCTCGATACCCGCCACGGTCGTGATCTGCGCTGCCGGCGCCGCGGCGGGCTGCGGGAGGCTCCTTGGCGCCGAGGTCGTGGTGCCGAAGGGCGCAACCGGCGACTTGGACAGCGACCTGCGCGCGAAGGCTTCGGCGGCGATCAGGGCGAGCACGAAGCGGATCGTCGTGCACGTGGGCGCGCCCGACGAGGCCGCGCACAGATGCGACCGCGATGGCGTGGTGGCCGCGCTCGAGCGGCTCGACGCCGAGCTGCTGGCGCCCCTGCACGAGGCGGTGCGAGCGGCGAGCGGTCGCCTCGCGGTCTGCCCCGACCACTTCACGGACCCATTCAGCGGCCAGCACGGCGACGCCCCGGTGCCGGCCGTGGTCTGGGGCGCGGGCGTGGAGCCGGCGGGGCCCGACAGGCTGACCGAGCGCGCCGCGGCGCGCGCCCCCGTGGTCGAGCCGAATGAGCTGGCGGCGGTGCCGGCGGGGGCGCTGTGATCCCTCGCGTTGTGATCGCCGGCACAAGCTCGGGCGCGGGCAAGACGTCTGTGACCTGCGGGCTGATTTGCGCACTGCGCCGCCGAGGCCTCCGCGTCCAGGGGTTCAAGGTCGGCCCCGACTACATCGACCCGAGCTACCACGAGCTGGCGTCGGGACGACCGGGCCGCAACCTCGATGCGTTCATGAGTGGCCCGGAGCTGATCGCCCCGTTGGTGCGCCACGGCGCACGCGACGCGGACCTCGCCGTGGTGGAGGGCGTGATGGGACTGTTCGACGGCGCCTCCGGTCGTGGCGAGCTGGCCTCCACCGGGCACGTGGCCAAGCTGCTGGACGCGCCGGTCCTGCTGGTGGTGGACGCAGCCGCGATGGCGCGCTCGGTAGCCGCAGTGGTCCAGGGCTTCCGAACCTATGACCCAGACGTGGACGTGGCCGGGGTGATCTTCAACAAAGTCGGCTCGGAGCACCACGAGGAGCTGCTGCGCGAGGCCGTGGCGCCGCTCGGTGTGCCGGTGCTCGGTGCGCTGGCGCGTGACGAGCGGGTAAGCGCGCCCGAGCGCCATCTCGGTCTCGTGCCGGCAAGCGAGCGAGTGGCACGCACACGCGCGGCGATCGACGCGCTGGCCGGCGTCGCCGAGCGCGACCTGGACCTGGACGCCATCATGGCGCTGGCGAGGGCTGCCCGCGAGCTAACCGGACGCGCATGGAGCCCCGAGACGCGGGAGCGGGCGCCCGCACGGATCGCCATCGCGCGCGGGCCCGCGTTCTCCTTCCACTACCAAGAGAACCTCGAGCTGCTCGAAGCCGCCGGCGCGGAGCTGGCGCCGTTTGACCCGCTGAGCGACGAAGAGCTGCCACCGGACTGCGGCGCGCTTGTGCTCGCCGGCGGGTTCCCGGAGGTGTTCGGCCCCGAGCTCGAGGCCAACGCGCTGCTGCGCGCGGCCGTGGCCGAGTTCGCGGCGTCGGGGCGCCCGGTGCTGGCCGAGTGCGGCGGCCTGCTGTTCCTCTGCCGCGAGCTGGACGGCCGCGAGATGTGCGGGGTGCTGCCGGCGAGCGCCGAGATGACCGGACGCCTGAGCCTCGGCTACCGCGAGGCGACCGCGGCCACGGGCACGCCCTGGATCGAGGCCGGCGAACGGGTGCGCGGACACGAGTTCCACTACTCGCACGTGGAGCCCGGGCGCGGCGAACAGGCGGCGTGGACGCTCGCCGCGCGCGAGCGGGAGCGGCTCGAGGGGTTCGCGCTGGGGAATGTGCAGGCGAGCTACCTGCACGTGCACTGGGTGGCGCACACCGGGTTGGCGCGGCGCCTCGTGCAGGCCGCGAGCGCGGCGGCCGTCGCATGAGCCTGACCCTTATCACGGGCGGCACGCGCTCGGGCAAGAGCCTGCGCGCCGAGGCGCTGGCCGGCGCCGGCGGGCGGGCCGTGCGATACGTGGCGACCGCGGATCCGGGCGACTCTTCGATGGCCGCACGCATCGCCGCACACGTGGCGCGCCGGCCGGTGGCGTGGACGACCGTGCAGGCCAACGGCAGGCTCGCCGATGCGCTCGGTCCGGACGACGGCGCCTGCGTGCTGGTCGACGGTCTCGGCGTGTGGCTGGCGCGCCTGCTGCACGATGGCGGCGCGTTCGCGGACGACGCCGCCCTTGCGCGCGTGCGCGACGCGGTGCTCGGCGATGTGGACGTTCTGGTCGCTGCGAGCGCCGAGCGCTCCGTGGTCGTCGTTGCCGAGGAGGCCGGGCAGGGGCTGCTGCCGATCGAGCGCGGCTCACGCGCGTGGCTCGACCTGCTGGGCGACGCGGTGCAGCGCCTGGCCGCGGAGGCGCAGCGCGTCGAGCTGGTGGTGGCCGGCCGGCCGCTGGTGGTCGTCGGCGCGCCCGCGGCGCTCGACGGGCTCCGCTCACATGGTGATCAGCTCGCGCGCTCAGGCCACGCCGACCACGCCGTGACCGTGGTGGCCGGCGGGCCGCCGCCGTGGCTGCGCGAGGAGCTCGAGGCGGCGCTGGCGGACCTCGCCGCCTCCTATCCCGACGAGTCCGGCGCGGTGAAGGCACTGGCCGCTCTGCACGGCCGTGATCCTGCCGAGATCGTGCCGACCAATGGCGCCGCCGAGGCGCTCTGGTTGTTGCCCGCCGCGCTGCGCCCGTCGCTTGCCGCGTGCGTGCACCCAGGCTTCACCGAGGGCGAGGCGGCGCTGCGCGCGCATGGCCTGCCGGTGCTGCGTGTGCTGCGCGATCCTGAGCGCGGCTTTGCGCTGGACCCGGCCGCCGTGCCCGACGCGGCCGACCTCGTGCTGGTGGGCAACCCCGCGTCGCCGTCCGGCACCCTCGATCGCGCCGCCGCTGTGCTGGCCCTGCGCCGTCCCGGCCGCACGGTCGTGGTGGACGAGGCCTACATGGATCTGGTGCCCGGGGAGCCCGGGAGCCTGGTCCGCGACGCGCTGGAGGATGTGATCGTGGTGCGCAGCTTGACCAAGTCGCTCTCGATCCCGGGCGTGCGCGCGGGCTACGCCGTCGCCCCGCCAGCGCTCGCCGAGCAGCTGCGCGCGGTGCGCCCCGCGTGGTCGGTGAACGCGTTCGCGCTGGCTGCGCTGACGGCCGCCGCGCGCCGCCCAGAGGAGCTGGCGGGCGTCGCCGAGCGCGCGAGCGCCGAGCGCGAGGACCTGGTGCGCGGCCTGTGCGACATCGCAAGGCTGCGCCTGTGGCCGTCCAGCACGAACTTCGTCCTGGTATGGGTGCCGGACGGGCCGCGCGTGGCGAGCGCGATGCGCGAGCGCGGCATCGCGGTGCGCCCCGCCGCCTCCTTCCCGGGGCTCGGCCCCTCCTACCTGCGCCTGACCGCGCGCGCTCCCGAGCAGAACGCACGCCTCGTCGCGGCGCTCGGGGAGTGCGTGTGATCACGGTCGTCGGCATCGGCGCGGACGGCTGGGCGGGCCTCGGCGAGAGCGCGCGCGCCGCGATCATCGGCGCGGACACGATCGTCGGCTCCCCACGCCAGCTCGCGCTGCTGCCCGACATCGACGCTACGCCGTACCCCTGGCCTTCGCCGATCGACCCTCTGGTCGACGAGCTGGTGGCGAGCGAAAGCGGCGGCGCCGTGTGCGTGCTCGCGAGCGGCGACCCGATGCTCCATGGGATCGGCGCCACGCTCGCCCGCAGGCTTGGGCCAGAACGGCTGACGGTGCACCCGCACCCGTCGGCCTTCGCGCTGGCGTGCGCGCGTCTGGGGTGGCCGCAGACCGAGGCGGATCTCGCGAGTGCCGTGGGCCGTCCGCCCGAGGTGCTGGCGGCGCTGCTGCAGCCCGGCCGCCGCATCGTGGCCTACGTGGCGGGCGCCGACGGTGCGGCGAGCGTGGCGCGCGTGCTGCGCGAGCGCGGCTTCGGGCCGAGCCGCTTCGTGGTGATGGAGCATCTCGGCGGCGAGGCCGAGCGGATCGTGGACACGAGCGCCGCTGCCTGGGGCGACTCGCGGGCCGACCCGCTTCACTCGGTGGCGATCGAGTGTCGAGCCGAGCCGGGCGCACGGGTGCTCGCGCGCGGCCCAGGCCTGCCCGACTGCGCCTACGAGAGCGACGGGCAGCTGACCAAGTGGGCGGTGCGGGCGGTGAGCCTGGCGGCGTTGCGCCCCGGGCCGGGCCTGCTGCTTTGGGACGTCGGCGCAGGCAGCGGCTCAATCGGCATCGAGTGGCTGCGCGCGGAGCCGCGTGCCCGCGCGATCGCAATCGAGTCGAACGCGCAACGGGCCGAGACCATCGCCGCCAACGCGCTCCGCCTCGGAGTGCCGGCGCTGAGCGTCCGCGAGGGCCACGCGCCCGCCGCACTCGACGGCCTCGAGCAGCCGGATGCGACCTTCGTGGGCGGCGGTGTGAGCGCGCCGGGGCTGCTGGCTGCCTGCTGGGAGGCGCTTCGCCCCGGCGGGCGGATCGTGGCAAACGCGGTGACGCTCGAGGGCGAGCGGGCCCTGCAGGTAGCCCGCGCCGACCACGGCGGCTCACTCGTGCGCCTCGAGGTGAGCCACGCCGAGCCCATCGGCGGCTTCGAGTCCTGGCGGGCGCAGCGTCCCGTCACCCAGTGGAGCGCGGAAAAGTGACCGTGCACTTCATCGGCGCGGGCCCGGGCGCGCCCGATCTGCTCACGCTGCGCGCGCATAGGCTGATCGCCGAGTCGCCCGTGTGCCTCTACGCCGGCTCGCTCATCCCGACCGAGGTGCTCGCCCACGCACCGAAGGACGCGCGCGTGATCGACACGCAGCACCTCGACCTCGGCCAGATAGTCGCCGAGTACGAGCGAGCCCACGGACGAAGCCACGACGTCGCCCGGCTGCACTCCGGCGACCTCTCGATCCACAGCGCGGCCGCCGAGCAGATGCGCCGGCTCGACGCGCTCGGCATCCCCTGGGATGTGACGCCCGGCGTGCCCGCTTTCGCCGCCGCCGCTGCCGCGCTAAGGCGCGAGCTGACCGTGCCCTGCGTGGCGCAAACGGTGATCATCACCCGTCACGGCAGGCGCGCCTCGCCGATGCCAGACGGTGAGGGCCTGGCCGGCCTCGCCGAGCACGGCGCCACGCTGGTGGTGCACCTGGGCGCACGGGCGATCGACGAGATCGCGGCCACGCTCGAGCCTCACTATGGCGCCGACTGCCCGGCGGCGGTGGTTGCGCGCGCGAGCTGGCCCGACGAGCTCGTGCTCCGCGGCACGCTCGCAACGATCGCGGACGCCGTGCGCGAAGCGGGCGTGAAACGCAGCGCCACGATCATTGTGGGCCCGGCCCTGGCCGCCGAGGGCTTCCGCGACAGCCACCTGTACTCGCACAGCCGCGAGCGGCCCGTCAGCTCCGCGGCGAGCGGCGCAGCAGATAGGTGTCCATGACCCAGCCCTTGCGCTCACGCGCCTCGCTGCGCAGCTTCCGGATCTCCTCTGCCACCTCGCCGACGCGCCCCGAGCGCAAGATCTCGTCCTCGGTGCCCAGGTACGCGCCCCAGTAGATGTCCACCTCGTCGCCGGCGAAGCGGGTGAAGGCGCAGTCGGAGTCGAGCATCACGACCACGTCGTCGGCGCCCTCGGGCCAGCCGGCCGACAGGCGCCGCCCGGTGGTGATCTGCACCGCGCCGCCGACGCGGTTGAACGCGATCCGCTGGCGTGCTGCCAGCGCCTGCGGGCTGCTGATGCCGGGGATCACCTCGTGAGCGAACTCCAGGTTCCCGCGCGCGAGAACCTGATCGATTACCGCCAGCGTGCTGTCGTAGATCGCCGGGTCGCCCCAGACGAGGAATGCGCCGCAGCCGTCGTCGCGGAGCTCCCCGGCGATCGCCTTCTCCCACACCTCCGCGCGCTTGGCTCGCCACTCCTCCACGGCCTCGCGATAGGCGGGCGACGAGCGGTCACGCGCGGGGTCGGGCAGCGCCACCGTGCGCGGGCTGCCCTCCACGTAGCGCTCGAGGATCTCGTGGCGCAGGCGAACCAGCTCGTCGGTCTCGGCCCGCTTCTCGGCTACGAACACTACGTCGGCGCGGTTCAGCGCCTTGATCGCCTGCACGGTCACGTGCTCGGGATCGCCCGCGCCGACGCCGACGAGGAGGACGGTCCTCACCGGTGATCCTGATCCTGGGAGGCACGGCAGAGGCGCGCGAGCTGGCCACGGCGCTCGACGAGGCTGCCATCGCGGTGACCTCGTCGCTGGCGGGCCGCGTGTCGAACCCGAAGCTGCCCGCGGGCGGGGTGCGCAGCGGCGGCTTCGGCGGCCCAGCAGCGCTGGCCGACTGGTTGCGCGGCAACGACGTGATCGCGACTGTGGACGCCACCCACCCGTTCGCGGAGCGCATATCGGCCTCTGTCGCACAGGCCTGTCCCGCCACAGGCGTGCCGCTGCTGCGGCTTGAGCGCCCGAGCTGGAGCGAGCGGCAAGGCGACGACTGGAGACGGGTGCCCGACCTCCGGGCTGCCGCTGCGCTGATCGCGCCGCTCGGGAAGCGCGTGCTGCTGACAACCGGCCGCCAGGGGCTGGCCGCCTTCGCGAAAGTGGACCAGGCGTGGTTCCTCGTGCGCTGCGTGGAGCCGCCGCCGCCGCCGCTCCCGCCGCGCCACATGTTGGCGCTCGACCGCGGCCCTTACACCCTCGAAGGCGAGCTGGGCCTGATCGACCGGCACCACATCGACCTGGTGGTGACGAAGGACAGCGGCGGCAGGCACACCGAGGCGAAGCTCGACGCCGCACGCGAGCGCGCGCTGCCGGTGATCATGGTTGACCGCCCGCCCCGTCCCGAGGTGAACTCGGTCGCGACGGTGGCCGAGGCGTTCGAGTGGGCTCGCCGGCATGCTCAGGCTGGGTAGCGCCGCGGCGTGTACACGAGCCGAGGCTCCCCGGGCACGATCCGCGTGGTGGAGGAGCCGACGATCAGCAGCGTGCGCATGTCCACCACGTCGGACTCGAGCTGTCCGAGCGTGGTGACAACCACCGACTCGGCCTCGCTGCCCACAGCTCGCGCCACCACCACCGGGGTGGACGGCGCCCGCTGCTCGCTGAGCACCTCGATCGCCCGCGCGAGCTGCTCGCGGCGCGTCCGCGACGCCGGGTTGTAGAGCGCCAGCACCATGTCCGCCTCACAGGCAGCGCGCAGCCGGCGCTCGACGATCTCCCACGGCTTGAGGTGGTCTGAGAGCGAGACCACACAGAAATCGTGGCCGAGCGGCGCTCCCGCGCGCGCCGCGGCGGCCTGCATCGCCGACAGCCCCGGCACCACGCGCACCTCCAAGCCCGCGTACTGCCCGTTGCCATCCTCCAAGGCCTCGAGCACGGCCGAGGCCATCGCGAAGATCCCGGGGTCGCCCGAGGACACCACCGCCACGCGTGACCCGCCGGCGGCGAGCTCGAGCGCATGGCGCGCGCGCTCGGCCTCCACCCGGTTCTCGCTCGAGTGCCGGCGCTGGCCGCGCCGGCGCGGCACGCGCGCGAGATAGGTCTCATACCCCACCAGCTCGTCCGCCGAGGCCAGCTCCGCCTGCGCTTCCGGGGTGAGCCAATGCGGCCCTGCCGGTCCCAGTCCGACCACCGACACGCTGCCTGCGTGACCGTCCGGGCTCGCCCGGCCGGTCACGGTCGGCACCAGCACGAGGGACATGTAGGGCACCGAGCCATCGACCTCGCTCAGCGGTGCGATCCGCTCGCCGAGGCCGCTCGCACGCTCCACGTAGATCCCGCGTCGCGCCACCCCCGCTCGCTCGGCCGCCTCGCGTACGCCGTCGAAGTTGCGGCCGAGCTTCATCACCACCGCCGCGTCGCTGCTCTGAAGCCGCGCCGCAAGGACATCCGGTGCCAGCGTTCCCGGCAGCACCACGAGGACGTCGTCGCGCTTGGCCAGCGGCGCGCCTGCCGCGGCGGCGGCGGCGCAGAACGCGGTCACCCCCGCTACGACGTCGGTCTCATACCGCTCGGCCAGCCGCTCGTGCAGGTACATGTAGGAGCCGTAGAAGAACGGGTCGCCCTCGCACAGCACGGCAACGTCCCGGCCCGCGTCGAGCTGCTCGGCCACGCGCGCGGACGACTCGTCGTAGAAGTCGCGCAGCGCGCCCTCGTAGCCCTCGGGGTGGTCGGTCTCCTCCGTGGTCACCGGGTAGCTGAGTGCCAGCTCGAGCTGCTCGGCGCGCAGATATGGCGCGGCCGCGGCGCGCGCGATGCTGCGCCCATGGCGGGCCACCGGATAGGCGACAACGTCGGCCTCCTCGACCACGCGCCGCGCCTTGATCGTCATGAGCTCGGGGTCGCCTGGCCCCACGCCCACGCCGAACAGCCGCCCGCTCATCTCACTCGGCCTCACATGCGAGCGCGTTGACTGCGGCGGCGGCGATCGCGCTGCCGCCGCGCCGGCCGCGCACGATCAGGTACCCGACGCCGGACGGGTCCGCCGCCAGGGCGTCCTTCGACTCTGCGGCTCCGACGAAGCCGACCGGGACCCCGATCACGGCGGCCGGCCGCGGCACGCCCTCGGCGAGCAGCTCGAGCAGCCGGAACAGCGCGGTGGGGGCGTTGCCCACAGCCACGAGCGAGCCCTCGAGGCGCTCGCGCCACAGCTCGAGCGCAGCGGCAGTGCGGGTCGTGCCGAGCTCGGCCGCCAGCCCCGGCACCGCCGGGTCATCCAGCGTGCACACCACGTCGTTGTCCGCCGGGAGCCGCTTGCGGGTAACGCCCGACGCAACCATCCGCGTGTCGCACAGCACGGGAGCGCCACTTCGCAGCGCCGCGCTGGCCGCCGCGCCGAAGCCGTCGGAGGTCTCGATGTCGTCCACCAGGTCTGGCATCCCGCAGGCGTGGATCATGCGCACCACGGTGCGCGACAGCACTGGGTCGAGCCCGTCGAGGTCCGCCTCGGCACGGATCGTGGCGAACGACTGCCTGTAGATCTCGGCGCCGTCGCGGATGTAGGTGCTCATGCGAGCACCGCCAGCGCATCGCGCAGGTCCTGTGCGATGCGCTCGTCCTCGCTGTCACGGACCGACAGGGCGCCGCCGTCCAACGCGGCCACGGCGATCGGCTGGCGCGGGCGCTCGCCGCAGCGCCGCCCGCAGGCGGCCCAGTGCTCGGCCCGCGAGTCCGGTCCGCGCGACCTCGCGCGGACCGCCGCCGCAGCACGCA
>JAICYC010000136.1 GCA_025934395.1 Solirubrobacteraceae bacterium
CCAGCGTGCAGCCAGTGCGGGGGGATGATGCAGCGGACCGGCAGCTGCTACACGTGCAGCAGCTGCGGCAACAACACCGGCTGCGGCTGACGTTCGATACCCGGCGCGTGCCGGCGTCCTCAGTCGCTCGCGTGCGAAGCACGCCACGCTCCTGCCTGTGCCCAGACATGGGTACGTCCTTGGCACGCTTGGCTCTCGAACGTCAGCAGCCGATTCGCTGCTCGATAGCACTTCGCGGCTCGGCTCTACGGCGTGCCCGCGGGTGCGGTGTCGTCCGAGCCGCTTCCACCGCTCCCGCTGCGGTCGGGTGAGGCTGTGAGGCTCGCGGCGGTCGTCGGGTCGTCGCTGCCCCCTGAGTCGAGCATCGGCTGAACGGTTTCGGTGGTGGATGTTCCCGACGACGGCCCCGGCCCACCGCCGCTGCCACCGCCGCTGGTGCCGTCGCTCCCGCTGACGCCCGACCCGTCGCCGCCGCCCCCCGAGGAGCTTTGCGCTGAGCCGTCGCCTGAGGCACGCGACGTCTGCGTGACGCTCTCGATCGGCTCGGAGCCGTCGCGGCCGCCGTCGCCCGAGGATCTCGAGAAGAGACCGGAACCTCCCTGGGAGCGGTCCTCCCCCCGTCTGCCCGAGCGTCGCCGATGTCTGGAGGCCTGCGAGCCGTGCGCCCCCCGCTCCCCCGGCACCGACCGAGCCGACGGCGACGAGGCGCCACGCGTGGAGCCGGGGGCGAGCCCGAGGCCGCCGCTCGCCGCAGCGGCCGTGCCGGCTGCTGCGAGAGAATTGTGCTGTTGGGAGCCTGCGGGGTGCCGCGACCGGTGCGCGTGCAGGTCCAGCGGGCCGAGCGCCGCGCCCGCAGCGAGCGCGGCGGTCGTCGCGAGCGCCACCCCCTTGACCAGCAGAGGAACCGCTTCGCCGCCGCCACCGGCCGCCGCGATCTCGGCGATGCGCGCCGCGCTGGGCGCCGGCCCGGTCGGGCGTGCAGCCCACTGCAGTGCCCAGCCCGGCGTGAATGCTGCAGCGGCCGCGCGCAGCGTGGTGCGTGCTCTGTAGAGCAGCCCGCGGACCGCGCCGTCGCTCACGCCGAGCGCCGCTGCCATCTCTTCGTGCGAGCGACCGTCGATCGCGCTCATCAGCAGGGCGTTTCGCTGCAGCGGCGGGAGCGCTGCCACGTCGCTGAGCGCGCGACGAGCCTCCAGGCGGAACTCGGCGATGTCCGCGGTGTCGGCGACGAGGCCGGCGTCCTCGGCGAGCTCGGCCCCGCCCTGCGCCGCCGGCACCCCGCGCAGCGAGTTCAGAGCGGTGTTGTGGACGATCCGGTACAGCCACGGCCGAAGCTCGCGGACCTCCGTGCCGGACCCGACCGCGACCCACGCGCGCATGAACGCCTGCTGGAGCACGTCCTCGCGGCGTGCCTCCGGGATGCCGAGGCGGGCGCAGTAGGCCAGCAGGGGCCTGCGGTAGCGGTCCACGACCGCTTCGAATGCGCGCTCGTGGCCCGCGGAGACGAGCTCGAAGAGGCGCGCATCCGACTGCGCAGAGAGCAGCCGCAACGAGATGCGAGGGCTCATCGCGAACGCCTCCCCGCACGGGAGGACGGATCCTCGCGACGCGACAACGGGCGGTCGGCGATCACTGTCTCGAGCCTAGCGCCGAGGTCACCCGCACCGGACGGTTGTTGGCGAGCGCGCCGCAGACGCTCTCGCCGACTCCCGTGCCCGGCGGCGCGCAGCCGGCGTGGGACCGCTTCGTCCCGCGCGCCGGCCGGCGCCGCTCGCTGCGACCTTCAGCGTCGTTGCCTAGGCCGTCAGCTCGACCTTCAGCCACACGGCACCCCCGGAGCCGACGGCGAGGAACGCCTCGCGCACGGAGGCGCCGGGGACCAGCGCGCTCGACGTGCATGCGGGGTTGGCGTTCTCCGCGTCGTCGTTGTCATCGCCCGCTTCGCGGTCGCCGTTGTCGTGGCCGCCCGATCCACCCTGGTCGCCGTCGTTCATGTCCTCACGCGGCCCGGAGATCGATTCGTGCTCCTGCGCATCCTGACCCTGGTCGTCCTCCCCGGTTTCGGCGCCCATGCCTTCGCACTCCAGGCGGGTGGCTTCGGTGACTTTGCCGCTCACTTCTCCGCCTCCCGTGAGGGCGATCGTGAGCACGCCTTCTTTGAACGAGACGACTTTGCCCGCCGGTTCGGAGCCGGGGGTGACGGGGCTCGAGGCAGTTCCGAACTGGTGCACCGTCGCGTGGTGCGCGTGGTGGCGCGCGTGGTGGTGGCGCCCGTGGTGCGCCAGCGCCGTGCTCGGCAGCGCGAGCGCTGCTGCTGCGAACACAGCCCCGATCAGCGTCCTGCTTCTCATGGCTTCTGCTCCTTCCTGGCGCGGGTGCGGGCCGGCCGTTTTTTGGCTGGTCATCCCTTCAGACACATCGGCGCCGAAAAGCTCACGCGTGCAACCGCTCGCCCAGGCGCCGGCAGGCCCGGGCCGCCCTAGGATGGGGGCGTGCCGGCTCCCTCGAGCGCCCCCCTGCATCCTTCGCGCGAGAGCCCGCAATA
>JAICYC010000116.1 GCA_025934395.1 Solirubrobacteraceae bacterium
CGCGCGCGTGTATGAGAGCACGCTCGTGAGCGAGGCGCCCTGGCCGAACGGCGCGCCGATCGCGCCGGGGGCACCGATCGCCCCGGGAGCGCCGATCGCCCCGGGAGGGCCGGCCGCCCCGGGGGCGCCCACCGGTGGCGGCGGGCCGGCCTGCGCGGAGCCGCCACCGAACAGCGGGGGCGCGCTTCGCCCGGCGCCCCGCGGGCCGAAGGCGCCCATCCCGCCGAACCCGCCCGGGGCTCCGGTCAGCGCGGAGCGGGGTCCGCCCTCGGGAAACGTGCCGCTGGCGGCGTAGCCGAGCGTGTCGAACGCCCACACGGCGGGGGCGAGCAGCAACGCCGCGAGGGCGCCGAGCACCGCGCCGCGGCGCACCCGCGCGCTGCGGGCGACCGCCAGGGCGGCCGCGGCGAGCGTGCACGCGACGAGCAGCAACGGGACGAGCCAGTCGAGCTGGCCCGGATAGCGAGAGCGGACCACGAGCTCGACGGCCCCGGCGGCGAGCAGCGCCGCGGGCGCGAGCAGCCGCATCGAACGCTCGCGCCCGATCAGCGTGACCGCGCCGGCGCCGAGAAGCGCGGCGGCGAACGGGGCCAGCAGCGAGACGTAGTAGGGGTGGAAGATGCCGCTCGCCTCGCTGAACAGGACCGCGGTGGTCACGAACGCGCCGCCCACCGCGATCAGCCAGCCGGTGCGCGCGTCGCGGCGGCGCAGCGCGCATGAGAGGAGGATCGCCACGCCGCCCGCGAGCGCGAGCCCGAGCAGCCATCCCCCCTGACCACCGAGCGCCTCGTTGAGCAGCCGCAGCGGGCCCGCGCTGCCGCCGAACATAGTGTTGGCGCCGCCGCCCGGCCCGCCGACTGCGCCCGGGCCTCCCGCCTGCCCGTCGACGCGCCCGACCCCGTTGTATTCGAAGATCAGCGACAGCACGCGGTTGTCGCTCGTGCCGGCGATCCACGGGCGGGCCGACGCGGGCGTGAGTTCCACGAGCAGCGGCCACGCGCCGCCGACCACGGCCATCGCCAGGCCGGCCCACAGCAGCTGCCCCAGTGCATGCGCGCGGCCGCGCAGCGCGGGGGCGACCCACAGCCACGCGAGCGCGATGCCGGGCACGACCACGAGCGCGACGAGCATCTTCGTCTCGAAGCCCAGGCCGACGCAGACTCCGGCGAGGACCAGCCAGCGGGTTCCACGGGCATGCGGCGCGGCATCGAAAGCGCGCACCACGCACCACAGCGCGGCCACGCAGCAGAGCACCAGCAGGGCGTCGGGGTTGTTGTGCCGCGAGACCGCCACCACGATCGGGGTGGTCGCGAGCGCAAGGCCGGCGAGCGTGCCGGCGAGGCGCCCGAACGGCCGGCGCACGAGGTCGTATAGGAGCGCCACGCTCGCCACGCCCATCAGGGCCTGTGGCACGAGCATGCTGAGCGGGTGGAAGCCGAAGGCGCGCACCGACAGCGCCTGCACCCACAGAGCCAGGGGTGGCTTGTCGACCGTCATCACCCCCGCGTGGTCGAACGAGGCGAACAGGAAGTCGTGCCAGCTGCCCGCCATCGACCGCACCGCGGCGCTGTAGTAGTCGTTGGCCCAGCCGTTGCGCGACAGGGACCACAGGTACAGGACGGCCGCCAGGGCGCACAGCGCGAGCAGCTCCGGGCGGACGCGGCGTGCGAGCCGGCGCAGGCCTTCGCTCGGATGCGGGGCTTGCAGCGGCGACGCGGTGGCCGCGGAGCCGCTCGCTGCGGCGAGCTTCGGATCGGCGGCTCGGGCGTTCACGGTGGCAAGAATCGCCGCCGCGCCTATGCGTCCCGTGTGGCGAAGCTGAGAGTTCCGTGGGAGCCGACGCGGCTCGCGGGTGCTAGTCCACCAGCCGTTTGCCGAGCTGCCAGATGGCGAGCCGCCACATCACCACGGCGAATGCGATCAGCACGCCCGCGTGGCCGAGGTCCGCGGTGCCAAGACCGCCCAGAGAGGCGTCGCGCACGAGTTGCACGCAGTGGTAGAGCGGGTTGATCTGCGCGATCGTGCGGATCCCCGCGGGGAGGTTCGTCACCGGGAAGAACGTGCCCGCGACGAGGAACATCGGGGTGAGCACCGCGCTGGTTATGTAGTTGAAGTTGTCGATCGTCTTCGCGATCGCCGCGACGGCCACCCCGAAGGCGGCGAACCCGAAGCCCGTCACGAACCCGATCAGCGGGACGAGCAGCATCCCCGCTTCGGGCTCGAGCCCGAACGCGAACCCCACGAGCAGCGGCGCGACCCCGTAGACCCCCGCCCGCAGCGATATCCACAGCACCTCCGCGGTGATCAGCTCCTCGGTGTCCACCGGGGCGGCGAGGATCGCGTCGTAGGTCCGTTGGAACTGCCAGCGCACGAACGTGTTGAACATCCCCGGGAACGCCGAGGAGAACAGCACCGCCGTGGCAACGACCCCGGTGGACAGGTAGAGCACGTATTTGACGTGGAGCACGTGCGGCACGAGCGAGCGGAACCCCAGGCCGAACGCGAGCAGGTAGATGGTGGGCTGCACCACCGAGGAGAACGTGGTCGCCTTCCAGTAGCGCCCGAAGACCGCCACGTCGCGGCTCATCACGCCCGCGAGCGCCGCCGGTTCCAGCCGGCCGATGCGGCGGACGCCGCCGGCGGGAGTCGCGGGAGAGCTCATTCGATGTCTTCCCCGGTGAGCGTCACAAACGCGTCCTCGAGGTTGGCCGGCCGACGCACACCTTCGGGCGCGGCGCCGTCCAGCGTCTCAGCCCGCATGATCGCCACCGCGGGCCCGCTGCGGCGACTCGTCCATCCGCTCGCGCCGGCCTGCGCGAGAACGCGCTCCAGCGCATCCGGCGGCCCGTACACCTCCACGACCTCCTCGCCGGCGTGCTCGCGCACCAGCTCGGCAGGGCGGCCCTGGGCGATCACGCGCCCCCTCGACATCACCGCCACGGTGTCGGCGAGCCGCTCCGCCTCCTCGATGTAGTGGGTGCTCATCAGCACCGTCACCCCGCGCGCGCGCAGGCCGTCGATCAGCGACCACAGCTCCTGGCGCACCTGCGGGTCGAGGCCCACGGTTGGCTCGTCGAGCAGCACCAGCCGCGGCTGGTGGATCAGGCCCCGCGCCACCAGCAGCCGGCGGCGCATCCCGCCGGAGAGCTCGCGCACGATCGTGTCCGCGCGGGGCCCCAGGTTCGCAATCGTCAGCGCACGCTCCACGGCCTGCTCGCGTTCGCCGCGAGGCACGCGGTAGAGCCACGCGAACACCATCAGGATCTGCCTGCACGTGAGCTCGACGTCCAGGTTGTCGAGCTGCGGCACCACGCCCATCTCCAGGCGTGACTGCTTGGACTCGCGCGGCAGCTCGTAGCCCAGCACCTCGATCTCGCCCTCGTCGGCGAGCGCCTGCGCGGTGAGCAGCCGCATCGTCGTCGACTTGCCCGCGCCGTTGGGCCCGAGCAGGCCGAAGCAGACGCCCGCGGGCACCGCGAGGTCGAGGCCGTCGACCGCGGTGATCTCGCCGAACCGCTTCACCACCCCCCGCAGTGAGATCGCCTCATCCACGCGCGACACTCTAGGACGCGTGGGCGGCCCGGGCCCGATCGGGTGTGATTTTCGCGCGCAGCCTCGTTCACGCGCCGATAACCGCAGCATTAGGTTCAGGCGTCACACTCAGGATCCGACACGTTCTCGATGCGAGAGGAAAACCACATCCAACCACCACGCGAGAGCGGCAACGACGGCTCGGCGACGCCACAGCTCGAGATCAGCCAGACGGCGACGGGCTACTGGATCGTCCAACAGGAGGGTCGTCACGTGACCGGCGCGATGACGCGCCCCGCCGCCGAAGCCGAGCGGGAGCTGATGCTGCGCCTGCGCAGCCGCGCTGTCCGCCGCAACGCGCTCGTCCGGCCGTAGCGCAGCGGGCCGACCGGGCGGGACCGCCGCGGTTGCCCGTGCAGCCGGTTAGGGTTGCGCGCGATTCAGGCGGAGTCGGAGCATGGGCGGCTCGCGCCGTGAGCGTGCACAGCGGGGGTGAGGCAGACGTGGCATTGAGGATCGTCGGCGCGGGGCTCGGGCGCACCGGGACGGCGTCGCTGAAGGCGGCCCTCGAGCAGCTGCTCGAGGCTCCCTGCTACCACATGTACGAGCTCGTCGAGCACCCCGAGGGGATCGAGCAGTGGGAGCGCGCCGTTGCGGGCGAGCCCGTCGACTGGGACGGACTCCTGGACGGGTACGCGGCGACCGTCGACTGGCCCGCCGCCGCGTTCTGGCGCGAGATCCTCGACGCCAACCCAGGGGCGCACGTGCTGCTCTCGACGCGCGACTCCCCGGAGAAGTGGTGGACGAGCATGGAGCGCACGATCGTGCAGGCCCTCAGCACCGAGGTTCCCGCCGACAGGCCGGATTGGGCGAGGCGCCGCGCGATGACGGTCGCGATGATGCGCTCGCGCATGACGCCCTCGTGGCGCGACCGCAACGCCACGATCGAGGCGTACGAGCGGCACAACGCGGCCGTGCGTCGCGAGGTCCCACCAGAGCGCCTGATCGACTGGCGGCCGGGGGATGGCTGGGAGCCGATCTGCTCGGCGCTCGGGGTCGCGGTCCCGTCCGGCGAGTTCCCGCACGAGAACGACACCGCGGCGTTCCGCCGGCGGCTCGAGGTCGACGAGCGCACGAGCTGAGCCCGCGCCCGGCGCCTCCGGCCGCGCCCCCGCGGCCGGTAGACGCTGCGAAGATGGCTGCATGCCGGCGCGCGTGCGAGTGGAGGGCCTGTTCGAGACCCACCTCACGGTCGCCGACCTCGAGCGCTCGATCGCGTTCTACCGCGACGTCGTCGGCCTGCCGGTCGCGCTCGAGATCTCCGAGCGCGGCGCGGCCTTCATGTGGATCGGGGGTCCCGGCCGGGCGATGCTGGGGCTGTGGTCGATCGGCTCGGCCCCGATGAACATGTCTCTGCACGTCGCGTTCGCGACGCCGCTGCAGGAGGTGCTCGCCGCGTGCGGGCGGCTGCGCGAGGCTGGGGTCACGCCGCTGTCGTTCTTCGCCAGCGAGACCGACGAGCCGAGCGTGATCGGGTGGATGCCCGCCGCAGCGGTCTACCTGCGCGACCCCGACGGCCACCTGCTCGAGTACCTCGCGATGCTCGACGAGCCGCCCCGCCCCGAGGTCGGGATCGTGCCCTGGTCGCAATGGGGCTGACCACGGCGGGCGGCGTCGTTCACGGAGGGGGAGGGATTCGAACCCTCGTCAGAGGTTTAAACCCCTGAAACGGTTTTCGAGACCGCCGCATTCAACCGCTCTGCCACCCCTCCAGGGGGTCTCCCTAGGCTAGATGATCCCCCCGCGGCGATCAGCGCCGGGAGGCGAAGAACGCGCTCAGCAGCGCTGCGGCCTCCCCCGCCAGCA
>JAICYC010000099.1 GCA_025934395.1 Solirubrobacteraceae bacterium
AGGATGCCATGATCAGCGTGTCTGTGTGGTGGCCTCCGCCCGCTTAGCAACCCGGGCGGGGGCCTTCGTTCTGGTATCCGCCCGGTCGGGTAGGATGCGTCGACAACTTATGGGAGGTGCGAAGTCGCTACCCCGCGGCGACCGGAAGGCGGGGGTCGATTTTGCACGCACAGACGATTTCTCCCATAGGTTGCTATGTCGAGCCCGTCGACTGAGCAACAGCGACAGCTCAGCATCGAGGCTAGGCGCAGCGCGCGCCGGATTCTCGACGGAGCCGCCCGTCGACTACTCGCCGAAGAGCTGGACGGTCACGCGGCCTGCTCCTCTTTGAGCCACGCTCACCTGCTGCACGGTCGCACGGATCAGGGCCCGATGCTCTTCCAGGGTGAGTCGGTCCCAATCGACGGCTGCGTTGACGACGATGCTCGCGGATGGGAGCGCTAGCTGATCGAGATGGTCGCGAGCATGATCACGAGCCCGCCGAAGCTCGAGCAGCCTCGCGCGCGCAGCCTCCTCGTCGCCGAAGCCGTCGAGGACGCGCATTGCGCTTCAAGCTGTGCTTGGGCCCGCTCCAGCGCGACCTCGGCCTCGCGATGGGTCGCGTGCATGCTGGCACGCCCCTCCTCGTCTCGGAGCGCATCCTTTACGGCGTCGACGACGATCGTCTCAACGAGTGTCGCGCTGATGGTTACGCGCTGCTTGCAGTCGCCGTTGGGAGGGCACCGATACAGCGGATATCGGCCGTGATTGGCGGAGCCGACGACCAGTCGCGACCCGCACGTGGCGCAGCGGAGCACACCTTGCCGCGCGAGCAGCCGGTCCGACTTCGGCTTGCGGCCGCGGGTGACCTTGATGCGCTGCACCGCCTGCCACAGCTCAGCCTTCACGATCGGCGGGTGGGCCGTCGGGTTGTGCAACTCGCCGTGGCGAATCTCGCCGAGAACCACTCGCGAGGCGAGGAGGGCGCCGACACCGTGCTGGGTGCGCTCGATTCCGGCCTGCCTCAGGTGCTCGCGGACGTCCTTGATGGTCGCTCCCTCGGCGCGCATCTCGAACGCGTGCCGGACGGCGGTGGCCTCGCGCTTGTTGACGACGAGCACGCCGTCGGTTCCGCGTTCGTAGCCGGGCGGGATTCGCGGCCACGGAGCCACGCCACGAGCGACGGCGCGAGACTGGGCGGCGGCGGACCGCTCCTTGGCCGCCCGCCTAACGTACTCAGCCATCGCTCCGTGGATCGTCCCGGTCAGCCAGTCGCTGGCCGTGGCCGCGGACACGTTCCCGACGTCCACCGTGCGGACCTGACCGCCTGCCGCCTCCACGCGCTCCAGAACTTCCCCCTGCACACGCAGGCTGCGGGTGAGTCGGTCGAAGTAACCGGTGGTCACCACCTCGGCGTGGCCCGCCTCGATCGTCTCGATCGCTTGGCGCAGACCGTGCCGCTGGTCGAGCGATGCGCCGCCGCTGGTGTCCAATTCCTCGACGCACCGAAGCAGCGTCAGCCCGAGCCGCGCGCAGTCCTCCTCGATGCGGTCACGCTGTTGGCTGGGCGACATGAACGACTCGCCCTCACGTCCTCTGACCCGCGAGACGCGGATGACTCCGATCGCTCTACGCGGGAGCCCTGCCGGTGCTCCCATTACTTCGTAATGTACAGTACCCCTCGGCCTTGGGGTAGAAGTACAGGACGACCGCTTTGCCACGGAAGTCCGAGAGCTTGATCGCGCGGCCGTCCTGATCGGGGAGCTCGAAGTCGGGGGCCTCGGCGCCGGGCTCGATCACGCGCACGATGCTATCGACGGCAGCCACGTGGCGACGGCGCGCGCGCGTCACCCCGCGGGCTGTGCGACCGCGCTCGACTGCGCCGCCGTGGCGAACTCCGCGATCGTGCGCGCGATCAGCTCGCGGTCATCCCCCATGGGCATGTGCCCGAGCCCGCGGAGCTCGAGCCACTCCGCGGCGGGCACCATCTCGCGCATGCGCGCGGAGTACGTGCGGGCGGGGATGATGCGGTCGCGTGTCCCCCATGCGATCAGCACGGGACAGGCGATCTCGGGGAACCCCTCCGGCGGGCCGTCACCGAGGATCGCGTCCATCAGGTCGAAGTAGATCGGGCATTCGACCGCGCTCCGCACCAGCGCGAGCGCGCTGCCAGGGTCCAGGAGGTCGCCGCGCGCGACGGCCTGGCCGAGCAGCAGGCGGCGCAGACGCGGACGGCTGAGCAGCTTGGGCATGTACGGCAGCATGCGCGTGCTCATCGCGTGGCTGCGGGTGAACAGGGCCTTCAGTCGCCGCTCGGCGCGCGTTCCGCGCTCCCATCCGCCCGCGGGCGCGAGCGCCACGACAGAGCGCGCACGGCCGCGGTTGGCGAGCTCCAGGGCGATCCACCCGCCGAGCGAGTTGCCCGCGATGTGCGCGGTCTCGAAACGCGCATCGTCCATTTCGCGCTCCACCTGGTCGACGAGCGCCGCGACCGAGACGCGCTCGCCGTCGCCGAGCGTGGGGCCACCGACATGACCCGTCAGCGCGACGGTCATGACGTCGAAGGAGCGCTGGAGCTCCTCCACCACGGGCTCCCACACGAGCGGCGAGCCCGAGAAGCCGTGGATCAGGACGAGCGGCTCGCCCTCACCCCCGCGATGGGTCCCCAGCTCCCTCACGGGCGAGAGTCTACGCCGATCCGGCAGCGCCGCACGACCGCGATCCGTGAGAGCGACACGTCACAGAAACGGCTGCGCGGATCGGCGATGCTGCCGGCATGGCAACCATTCACAAGCAGCGCAACATCGGCGTCTCCCCGGACCGGGCATGGGACGCGCTGGCCGACTGGGGCGCCCTCCACGAGCGTCTCGCCGCTGGGTTCGCGACCGACACGCAGCTCGACGGAACCGACCGCATCGTGTCCTTCTTCAACGGCGTGCAGGCCCGCGAGCGGTTCGTCAGCTCGGACGAGCGCACGCGGAGGCTGGCGTGGTCGATCGTGGAAGGTCCCTACGCCCACCACAACGGCGTCGCCCGGGTGCTCGACGACGGCGCCGGGGGGACCCTGTTCGAGTGGACGGCGGACGTGCTCCCCGACGAGACCGCCGAGCGCACCGCGGAGATGATGGAGGCGGGGATCGAAGCGGTCAAGCGCACGCTCGAGCAAGCGGACGGGTGACCGCTAGCGCAGCAGTCGCGAGAGGCGCCTGTCCTTGAGCACGCGGCCATCCGTCTGGCAATGCGGGCAGTAGGCGATCACGTAGTCCTCGAAGTGCACTGCGCGCAGCGCGGTCTCGCACCGCGGACAGGGCTCGCCCTGGTGCCTGTGGATCAGCAGCGGCATCGGCAGCTTGTCGGGTATCGGCAGCGCGACCGCCTGCTCGTAGTGGGCGAGCGCGCGGGAGAGGTTGGCGGCGATCGCCGCCCGCAGCCGCTCCGCCTCGGCCTCGTCGAGGTCGGCGCCCCGCTTGTAGGGGGAGAGCTTCGCCTCCCACAGGATCTCGTCGACCCACGAGCGACCGATGCCCGCGATCACGTGCTGGTCGCGCAGGGCCGCGTGCAGCGGTCGCGGCACGTCGAGCAGCTCGCCGAGCGGCGGCGTCTCGGGCCACGCCTCGGGTCCGAGGCCCGCGATCGCTTCATCCTGCTCGATCTGGTCGGTGGGCAGCAGCTTCACCCACGCGGCCTGCTTGGAGCCGAACTCGCGCAGCCGCAGCTCCCGTTCTCCGCTGCCCCCATCCACGCGCACGAGCAGGCGTGAGGTGCGATCGCGCGGCCCCGCACGCTTGTGGTAGAGCTGCAGCCGTCCCGCCGACATCAGGTGCATCAGCAGCGACAGACCCCCGGAAGCGTCGAGGATTAGGTGCTTGCCGCGGCGGCGCACCGCCTCCACCCGCTCGCCGGCGAGCGCCGAGAGCGGCGGCTCGAACGTGCGCAGCGCGTTGATCCCGGGCGCGAGCACCGACTCGATCCGCGCGCCGCGCAGCGCGGAGTCGAGCAGGCGCGCGGTCATCTCCACCTCGGGCAGCTCGGGCACACGCTCATCGTAGGCGCGTGCCCGGGTTGCCTGCGCCCTGTCGCTACCTGATCGGCGGGCCTTCGTATCGGACGCCTTCAGGGCTCGTCCAGCGCACGCGGAAGAACCGCCCGCGCACGGACGTGTGCAGCGTCCAGTAGCCGAGGCTGTTGGTGGTGAGCGTCTTCAGCGTGCGGTAGCTGTGCGAGCCCTTCAGGCGGACGAGCACAGTCACGGTCGTGGCACCCGTCGCGGGGCGCACCAGGCCCCACAACGAGAAGCCGCCGTGCCTCTTGCTGGCGGTCAGCGGAACCGGCCAGCCCGCGTACAGCGGCTTGGCTTTGCCGGTGACGTACTCGAGCCCCGTCTGGAAGCCCACGGTGCCGCCGTGCACGCTGGACCCGGGGGCTCCGCCGACGGGGTCGTCACGAAGCAGGTACTGCGAGAACGCTGCCACGCGCGGGTTGCTCCACGCGATCTGCTCGGAGATGGCGTCGAATTCGGCCTGCTGGGCGACGGAGACGCCGAGGAACCTGTTGGGCTTGCTCTGCACCCCGAACTCGGTGAGCCAGATCGGCAGACGCGCCGGGATCGCGTGCGCGGCGGCGGCTTTGTTCAAGGCGTTCGACAGCCGGGAGAGCGTCCCGATCGCCACGTCGTCGCGGTTCGGGTCCACGTAGTGCGGGCCCGCGGCGATCGTGTAGGCGTGGTGCGCGTAGCCGGACATGGGCAGCAGGCTGCACGAGCCCGATTTCCGGTACCTGGAGTTCAGGCAGAGCGCTTCGCGCAGGAACGCGAGCGGCGCCACGTCGTGCAGCAGCGCCCGGGAGTGTTCCCGGTGGACGTTGACCTTGCTGTAGCCGGTGGGCGCGGTCTCCCCGAAGAGAACCGTGGGCGAGGACACCCCGGCCGCCTGCAGGCCCGCGTATCCGGCCTGGAAGAGCCCGCGGTACACCCGTGGGGAGGCGGGCTTGCCGTTCGAGTTCCACTGCGGCATCAGGAACGCCGGGTGGTTGGGCTCGTTCCAGATCGAGAACGCGGACACGGTGGTGCCGTAGTGGCGCCCCACCGCGGTCATGAATTCCTGGAAGTCCTTGGGGTCGGGGCGTGTGATGTACGGCGCCTTCTTGTTCGAGGTGGCCCAGCTGGGCACGGGCGAGGTGACCGTGAGCAGCACCTTCCAGTGCAGGCGTGCCGCTTCCTGGACGATCGCGTCGTAGGCGCCCCAGGCGTACAGGCCGGGGTTGGTTGCTTCGAACGCGGGCTTCGTCGCGCTGTCCGGGCTGGGGGCCACGTCGTGCCAGGAGAGCTCCACGCGCAGCGCCCGCACGCCGAGGTGCTGGAGCTGGGCGATCGTGCTGGCGCGCGTGGAGCCGTTCAGGAGCAGCGGCGTCGCCTCGAAGTACGTGGCCTGCGAGTGGTTGGCGAGGGCACCTGCGGGCAGGGAGAGACAGCCGATCAGGAGCGTCAGAAGCGTGGTGGGGAGAAGCTTGGTGAGTTTGAGCATGGAACCTTGTGACACGTCAGCGCAAGGAAGGTTGCGCTCTATGTAGGTTTGACGGCCGTGAGCGCGCCGATCGCCCCAGACGACATCGTCCGCAGCGAGGAGGAGGCCCAGGGTAACAGCCGCCCCCCCCTGCTAATGCTGGATCCGCTCGAGGCCTTCCTGGACGCCCACGGGATCGGATCGGGCGCGATCGGGGCCGCGCCGATCGGTGACGGGCACTCGAACGTGACCTACCTCCTGCAGCGCGGCGCGGACAGCGTTGTCCTGCGCCGGCCGCCGCGTCCGCCGCTGCCGCCGAGCGCGCACGACGTGCTGCGCGAGGCGCGGCTCCTGCGCGCGTTGTGGGACACGCCCGCCCGCGTGCCGCGGGTGCTGGCGGTCTGCGACGACGAGAGCACGATCGGCGCCCCCTTCTACCTGATGGAGTACATAGAGGGGGAGGTGATCGTGGCGAGCGTGCCGCCGGCGCTCGACACACCCCCCGAGCGCGCGCTGATCGGCCGTGAGCTGATCGACGCGCTGGTGGAGATCCACGGCGTCGACTGGCGCGCGGCGGGGTTGGACGGGTTCGGCAAACCGACGGGCTATCTGGAACGACAGGTGCGCCGATTCCTCGGGTTGTGGGACCTCAACAAGACGCGCGAGATCCCCGCGGTGGAAGGCGTGGCCAGATGGCTCACCGAGAACATGCCCGAGTCCGGCGAGGCCACGATCGTGCACGGCGACTTCCGCCTCGGCAACACGATCTACGCGAAAGACGCCCCCGCGCGCCTGGCGGCGGTGCTCGACTGGGAGATGGCGACGATCGGCGACCCGCTCGCGGACATCGGCTACCTGTGCATGATGTGGAGCGATCCCGGGGACTCCGTGAGCGGAATGCGCGCTGCGCTCGGCGGCGTCACGCAGGCCGAGGGATTCCCGACGCGCGCCGAGCTGATCGCGCGCTACGAAGAGCGCTCGGGGCGCTCGATGCGCGACATCCGCTGGTACACCACGCTCGCGCTGTGGAAGAGCGTGGTGTTCATGGAGGGCAACTACAAGCGCGCGATCGCTGGGACGACCGACGATCCCTACCTCAAGCAGTTCGGCGAGGGCGTGCTGGAGCTCGCCCGGCAGGCGGAGCTGGTGGCCCATGGCGAGTGACGGGCACCGCAGCGCGCTGCTGATCGACTGGGGCGGCGTCCTCACGACGAACCTGTTCCAGTCCTTCCAGGAGCATTGCCTGCGGGCGGAGATCGACCCCCAGAAGCTGGTCGGTCGCTTCCGCCGCGACAAGGAGGCGCGCGACCTGCTGATCGCACTGGAGACGGGCGACCTCGCCGAGAAGGACTTCGAGGTCCAGCTCGCAGCGCTCCTGGAGGTGGAGCCCGACGGCTTGATCGACGGCCTGTTCGCGGGGGTCGAGCCGGACGCAGCGATGGTCGAGGCCGTGCGCAGGGCGCGCTCGGGCGGGATCCGGACCGCGCTCGTCTCCAACTCGTGGGGCGTGCACCGCTATCCCCACGACATGTTCGACGAGCTGTTCGACGGCGTGGTGATCTCCGGCGAGGAGGGCATCCGCAAGCCCGCCGTGCGGATGTACGAGCTCGGCGCCGAGCGGGCCGGCGTGTCCCCCGCGCAGTGTGTCTACGTTGACGACCTGCCGTTCAACCTCACCCCTGCGCAGGAGCTGGGGATGGCGACGGTCCAACACACCAGCGCCCAGACGACGATCCCGGAGCTCGAGCGCCTGCTCGGCCTCGCGCTCGCGGACCCCGACCTGGCCGAGGCGGGCTAGTGACCTGAGTCGTTGATTCGCTGGCAGTAGTTGGCGAGGCTGTCGAGGATCTCATCGGCGCTCTTGTGCCAGACGTAGGGTTTGGGGTCTTCGTTCCAGCTGGTGATCCAGGTTCGGATCGATGCGACCAGGTCGC
>JAICYC010000074.1 GCA_025934395.1 Solirubrobacteraceae bacterium
GACCACCGCGAGGGCGAGCAGGCCGAGCACCCGGAAAGAGCCCCAGCCCCAGTTGTTGCCGTCCACGAGCGCGAGCACCAGCGCTGCGAGCCCGATGCTGAGGCTCGCCACGCCCGGCACGTCGACCTCGCGGATCGCCGTCTCGTCGCGCGACTCGCGCACGGCGAACGACGTCACCAGGATCGCGGCGATCGCCACCGGGACGTTGAGCAGGAAGATCGACTGCCAGCTCACTTCCTCGACCAGGAACCCGCCCACGACCGGTCCGATCGCGAGCGCCATCGCGGAGACGCCCGCCCACGTCCCGATCGCCCTCCCGCGCTCGTGCGCGTCGAAGGTGTTGGTGATGATCGAGAGGGTGGCGGGCATCATGAAGCCCGAGCCCACGCCCTGGAGCGCGCGGAAGCCGATCAGCCAGGTGTCGCTCTGCGAGAGCGCGATCATGAAGCTGGCGAAGCCGAACACGGTCACGCCGAACAGGAACATGCGGCGGCGCCCGAAGAGGTCGCCCAGCCGCCCGCCGGTGACGAGCAGCACCGCGAACGAGAGCGTGTAGGCGTTCACCGTCCACTCGAGCGAGGAGGTGCTCGCGTGCAGCCCCTTCTGGATCGAGGGCAGCGCGACGTTCACCACGGTGTTGTCGAGCATGATCATGAACAGCGCGAAGCACATCGCCCCGAGCGCCCACCAGCGGCGGTTGGTGTCGTTGATGTAGCGAGCCCGGATCCGCTCGGTCATGTGGTGAGCCCCTTCGCGTCCGGCCTGTGTGAGGCGATCTCCTCGCGGCGCGCCACGATCAGCTCCAGCGCGCTGCTGAGCGTTCTTGCCTCCTCCTCGTCAAAGCTGTCGATCAGCTGCGCGAGCGCCGTCAACCGCCCCTCGCTGAGCCCCGCGGGCACCTTGCGCCCCTCGTCGGTGAGGCGCACGCGCTTGACGCGTCGGTCCGCGGGGTTCTCCTCGCGGCTCACCATCCCACGCTCGTAGAGGCCGTCGACCGCGCGGCTCATCGCCGGCAGCGATGCGCCGAGCGATTCCGCCAGCGCGCCCACGGAGCGCTCGCCGTCCGCATCGTCGAGCGCGCACAGCGCCTTGATCTGCGTGAACGAGAGGTCGAGCTCGGCCACCGCTGCGAACGTGCCCACATTGCCACGGCGCATCAGGTAGGACGCGAGCGCGTACATGTCGCGGGTGAGCGCTGCGCGGTCCGTGGCGGACACCGTAGAAGAAGCTTGCATCAGCGCAACTATATACCGAGCGCAATGGTTGCTTGTGTGACCGTGATCACACCCCCCGAACGCGGCGAACGCGCCAGCAGAGACGGGTCCGACGCCTGAGCAGCGCGGCTGGGACCCGCCCGACGGGGCTGATCAGGAGCCGAACGGCAGCTCGACGACCGTGGCGGTCACCCCGCCGTCGCCCACGGCCAATGTGTCCCCTGGGCCCGCCTCGCGCCTCACGAGCGCGAGCGCGATCGGGCCGAGGGTGGGGGAGGCGGCACTCTCGGCGAGGCGACCGACGGGGCGCTCTCCGAGCCTCAGCTCCGCGTCGCCGCTGACGGGCGCCGAGAGCAGCAGCCCGCGCAGGTGCCTGTTCGGCTTGCCCCTGTAGAACAGGCGGGCGACTGTCTCCTGGCCGACGTAGCAGCCCTTCGTGAAGCTCACGGCGCGCTCGTTGAGGCCCGCCTCCTGCGGGATGACCGTGTCGTCGAGCTCCACGCCGTAGCGCGGCCGGCCCTGTTCGATCCGCACGCATTCGGCGGCGTCCTCGCTGACGGGCACCGCGCCTCGCGCCCGAAGCGCGGCGAGCACCGGCTCCAGGGCGGCGCTGTCGAACAGCAGGTCCACGCCGAGATCGGTGCGCACCAACCGCACCGTGTGCCCATCAAGGTCCTGCGTGAGGTGTGCGTGCTCCACCGCGGGGAGCACGGAGGAGCCTGCGACCGCGTCGGCGTGGGGGCCGATGAGCGACACCAGCGTGCACTCCAGCGTGCGCTTGTGCAGCTCCACGTCGTAGCCGACCTTGAAGCGCCGGATCATGTCGAACAGGCCCTGCAGCGCGACGCGCTCGGTGTCGAGCAGCAGCTCCGTTGGCGCTGAGGCAGGGTCATCGCCGACGGCGAGCACGCGCATGTCGCCGAGCATCTTGCCCTTGTGGGTGAGGAACGCCGCGTAGCAGCCTTCGCCGGGCTGCAGCGCGGCCAGCTCGTTGGTCACCTGGCCGTTCAGGAACTCGACTGCCCCGGCGCCCGTCAGCGCGAGCTTGCCCCGCGCGGAGCGGTCGAGCAGCCCGCAGCCTTCGACCAGCACCGCGTGCTCGCTCTCCGGGGTGCCCGTGTGTGGAGTTGCCATCGATTTCGAGAATAGCCACGCTACGCTTCGCCACGATGGGCTTCGCAGCGACATTCCAGGACGTGGTGGATTCCCTCCCCGACGACTGGACCGACCTCGAGCTGGACATGCGGATCGCGGACGAGTCGCGCTACGTGGAGGCGGCGCTGTACCTGGTGACCTGCAACGCCAGGCCCTACTCCCACAACGACTGGCACTGGCGGCTGCTGGTGGCGCATCGTTTCGGACACGCGGCATCGGCGGAGACGGTCCACGGCACGCTCGCGCTGATCGACGAGGCGGGTATCGAGGGAGAGCTGGTCGTGCGCGAGACGCGCACGGGGCGAGCGGAGGTGACCCAGATGTGGGGCCGGCCGCAGTCCGCGCGCGAAGAGTTCCGGCGACTGCGCGCGCAGTAGGCGATGGTCCGCGCCCTCGCGCTCGTTCCCGATCTCCTGTTCGGGTCCCGGATCCAGGGGACGCTGCGGGCAGCCGGCTTCGAGCTGGCCGTGGTGAGCGACGAGCGCCTGCTGCGCGAGCAGCTCGCCGAGCGCGGCGACGCCGAGGGCGAAGTGCTGATCGTCGACCTCACCGACCCCGACGTGGACGGCGCGGAGCTGCTGCGCTCGCTGCGCGACGCAGGCGTGCTCGGCCCGCGGCGCACGCTCGGCTTCTACGCGCACGTGGACGTCTCCGCCCGCGAACGCGCCGAAGCGGTGGGATTCGACCTCGTGGTGCCGCGTTCGCGTCTCGCCCGGGAAGGGGCGGACCTCGTCCAGGCGCTCGCGGACGGGCCGGGAGCGAGCGTGGACTGAGCGGCGCCTAGCTGGGCAGCGGCGCGCTCTGCTCGTCGGCGCCCAGGTCGCGTGGCGCCGTGGGGTCGAGCGGGACGATCGCGGCGTTGGCGACGCGCTCGAACTCGGCGCCGTCGGGCGCGCGGCTCGCGAGCGCTGCGCGGATGGTCATCCCGTGGCACACCACCAGCGCGGGCAGCTCGCCTGCTTCGACGTCTGCCAGCGCGGCGTTGACGCGCACCTCCTGCTCGGCGAACGACTCGCCCCCCGGGAACGCGAACCCAGGATCGGCGGACGCGAACGCGGCGAACTGCTCGGGGGTCTCGGCGATCACCTCGCCGAAGCTGCGGTCGGTCCAGTCGCCTGCGTCGGTCTCCATCAGCCGCGCGTCCTCCCGCGGCTCGAGGCCGATCGCGGCGGCGACGACGTCGGCGGTTTCGCGCGCGCGCAGCAGCGGGCTGCACCACAGCGCCCGGAACCCGTAGGCCCGCGCACGCTCGGCGAGCCCGGCCGCCTGCTCGCGCCCGGTGTGGTTGAGCGGGATCGCCTGCTGGCCCTGGAACCGGCCCTCGTGGTTGTAGGCGGTCTCCCCGTGGCGGGCGAGGAACACCTGCGACTGCGCGCTGTTCATCCGCGGCAGCTTATGCGCCCGACCGTTGGCGTCCCGTGCTTGCGGCGCTACTCGGTGACGGCGGGCTCGAACGCGGGCGGCGGCACGGGCTCGGGCCTGAGGTAGAGCAGGTGGTAGAGCAGCGCTGCGACGCTCCCCCCGAGCGCGGGCCCGGCGTACCAGACCCAGCCGTCGGTCCAGTGGCTGCCGACCAGCTGCGGACCGAACGCCCGCGCGGGGTTCATGGCGGCGCCGGTGAACGGACCGCCGAAGAGGATGTCGATCGTGATCGTGAGCCCGATCGCGAGCCCGGCGATGTATTTGAAGGCGCCGCGCAGGTCGACCGCGGTGGCGAACACCACCCAGACCAGGAAGAACGTGAGCACGGCCTCGATCCCGAACGCGGCGCCCGCGTTGACGCCGTTGCCGGTGGCGGGCACGCCCAGCTTCACGGCGCTCGTGGTGGCTGCGGGGAGCAGTTCCTGGAGCAGCAGCGCAGCGGCGGCGGCGCCGGCGAGCTGCGATAGCCAGTAGACGAGTCCCTCGGCCGCTTTCAGCCGCCGTGTGACGAGGAAGCCGAGGGTGACGGCGGGGTTGAAGTGCCCGCCCGAGATGTGCCCGAGCGCCGACACCATGACCCCGATCGCGAGGCCGTGGGCGATCGCGATCCCGATCAACGACGGGTCGTGGATCTGGTTGGCGGCGACGATCGAGCCGACACCGATGAAGATCAGCGTGAACGTCCCGATGAACTCCGCGACGCCGCGGCGAAGTGCGTCCTCTGGCACGCCGCCAAAGCTAGGTAGCGCGTCGGACGGATCGCGCGCCCGCGCGTACGCAGAGCGTCCGCCCCGCTCGCCGGCGCGGCCCGACTCCGCGCTACGTCACGGCTTCGTGAAGTGCGCGACCGGGAACTGCTTGATGTCGGGTGGGCTCTGGAACGAGCGGTCGCCGAGCTCGCCGGCGGCGGGGCCCAGACGGCCGTCGAGGAACGCGTCGAACGCCTCGCGTGACTCCCATATGTCGATCACGCCCCATCCGTCGTCGATCGGCCCGGCGCAGTGGAAGATCAGCCCCTGCGGCGGGTCACCGTCGATGTCCATGCGACTGTGGAGGGCGTCGTACTGCTCGTGCGTACCTCCGTTGAACTTCAGCCTCAGACCAACCGCCATGCTGTCCCCCTTCTCGCTCGAGTGCGCGCAGCCTAGCCGCCGGCGGACAGCCCTGCCAGACGCGGCGCAAGAGAGACCCCGCTAGATGCGCGTGACGGCCTCGATGTTGTGGCCGTCGGGGTCGAGCACGAACGCACCGTAGTAGCGATCGGAGTACCGGGGCCGCAGGCCGGGCGCGCCGTTGTCGATGCCGCCGGCGGCGAGCGCGGCCTCGTGGAACGCCTGGACCTGCTCCTCGCTCTCGGCGCCGAACGCGACGTGCACGGGGGCGCCGACGGGGTAGTCGGTGGAGATCGCGAACGGGTGCCCGCGGGCGTCGCCGAACTCGACCTCGTTGGGGAGCACGGCGGCGGTGTGCACCTCGGTGAGCCCCAGCGGCGCGAGCGCGGCCTCGTAGAAGGCGCGGCTGCGCGCGAGGTCGCTCACGCCCACGGTGACGTGGTCGATCGCACCGCGCTCTTCGCCCATGCGCTCGGTATATCGGACCGCGCCCGCCCGCGGGCGGCGCCGTCATAGAATCGGCGCATGCGCCGCAGGGTCACGTTCTCGCGCAACCTGACGCTGTCCCTGTCGCGCACCTGCAGGTGCTACTGCAAGTACTGCGCGTTCGCGACGCACCGCGCGCACCTGTACGCCCCGGGCGAGGTGGTGGGGATCCTCGACGGCGCGGCGCGGCGCAACGTCAAGGAGCTGCTCGTGCTGACCGGCGAGCGGCCCGAGGTCGATCCCGAGGTCTCGCGCAGGCTCGCCGGGTACGGGCACGAGGACTTCACGGCCTATGTGGTGTGGACGTGCGAGCGGGCGCTGGAGCGCGGGCTGCTCCCGCACACGAACCTCGGTGTGCTGGAGCGCAGCGACCTCGAACGCCTGCGCGAGGTGACGGCGTCGCAGGGGCTGATGCTCGAGTCGATCTCCGAGCGGCTGATGGAGACGGTGCACGCGGGCTCGCCGACGAAGCACCCTGCGCGGCGGCTGCACACGATCCGCACGGCGGGCGAGCTGAAGATCCCGTTCACGAGCGGGATCCTGGTGGGCATCGGCGAGACGGAGGAGGAGCGGATGGCCTCGCTGGAGGCGCTCGCGCAGCTGCACGCCGAACACGGACACCTGCAGGAGGTGATCCTCCAGAACTTCGTTCCCCACCAGCGCTACTACGACCAGGAGCCGGCGGAGATCGCCGACGCGGCGGCGCGCGACTACTGGCGCACGGGGGTGTCCGAGCAGGCGCGGGAGGGGGAAGGGAAGGGCGCCGGCCTGCAGGCCGGCGAGGTTGGGCCGGCCGTGCGGCGACCGCAGCTGCCGCTGCCGGCGTGGGCGCTGGAAGGCGCGGGCGCGGTGACGATCGCCGACATGAAGCGCCTGATCGCGGAGACCTCGCGGCTGATGCCGGGGGTGGGCATCCAGGTGCCGCCGAACCTGGCGGACTGGTGGCCGGAGCTGGTGGCGGCGGGCGCCACCGATCTCGGCGGCCTGTCGGCGAACGGCGATCACATCTCCCCGGAGCACCCGTTCCCCTCGCCCCACCAGGTGCGAAAGCGCCTGCAGCGCGACGGCGTGGCGCTGACCGAGCGCCTGTGCGTGTACGCGGACTACATCGACCAGGAGTGGGTCGCGCAGGGCGTGCTCGACACGATCAAGGCCCGCTACTGGAGCTTCATCCCGCGGCGCGGCTCGGGGCGCACGGACCCGCCGACGCCGATCCGGCGCGACCTCGTGGCTGGAGCGGTGGCCCGTGCCCAGGCGGGGACGGCGCTCACCCCCGAGGAGCTCACGGCGCTGTTCGCCGAGACGCGACCGGAGGCGATCGAGGACATGCGCCAGGCCGCGGACGCGCTGCGCGCGGAGCTGGCGGGCGAGCTGGTGACGTTCGTGGTCAACCGCAACATCAACATCTCGAACGTGTGCACGGTCGGCTGCGCGTTCTGCGGCTTCGGCCAGGGCAAGCGCTCGCCGGACGCCTACGAGCACGACGAGCGGGAGTTCGTGACACGCATCCACGATGCGCTCGAGTTCGGGGCGAGCGAGCTGTGCATCCAGTCGGGCATCCACCCGGACTGGTCGCTGGAGGACTACCTCGGCTGGCTGCGCCTCGCCAAGCGCACGGCGAGCGAGGCGGGCGCCGAGCTGCACCTGCACGCGTACAGCCCGATGGAGATCGCGCACATGTGCGATATCTCGGCGCTCGCGCCCGCGGAGGTGTTCGCGCGCCTGCGCGAGGCGGGGCTCGGCTCCACGCCCGGGACGGCGGCGGAGGTGCTCCACGACGGCGTGCGGGAACGGATCTCGCCGAACAAGCTGCCGGTGGCGCGCTGGGTGGAGATCATCCGCGCGAGCCACGCCGCGGGCCTGCGCTCGACCGCGACGGTGATGTTCGGGCACATCGAGGAGCCGTGGGAGCTCGCGGAGCACATGCGCGTGGTGCGCGAGCTGCAGGAGGAGACGGGCGGGATCACCGAGTTCGTGCCGCTGTCGTTCATCCCGTTCCAGACGCTGCTGGGCCGCACACACGGCGTGCAGGAGATCTCGCGCGAGGAGAACCTCAAGCACACGGCGGCGTTCCGCCTGGCGCTCGGGCGCACGATCGCCAACGTGCAGGCGAGCTGGGTGAAGATGGGGCTCGATGCGGCCACCGAGTCGCTGCGGTGGGGCGTGAACGACCTGGGCGGCACGCTGATGGAGGAGTCGATCAGCCGCCTCGCCGGCAGCTACCACGGAACCCGCCTGGAGCCGGAGGAGCTCGTGGCGGCGGCGCACCGCGCGCGCCGCCCCGCGGCCGAGCGCACCACGCTGTACGAGATCCGCCGCAGCTACGAGCTGCCCGTGGCCGCCTGAACCACGTCGCCCCCGGCCGCAGCACGCAAGCCCGGCGGCCGCACGCGACGCTGTCCATCCGCCGTCCATCCTGTGGCGTGCCGTACGCGCCACCCGCTAGCCTCGCGGTATGAGCATCTCCTCGAGATCCGGCGTCGCCGGCGGGCTGATCGCCTCGCTGCTCGCCGCCGGCGCGATCGCGGCCGGATGCGGCTCGAGCAGCAGTAGCGGCAGCTCGACGAGCGCGGGCGGGATCGGCCCGGTGGCCGAGGCTGCCGACGTCACAGCGCGCGAGAGCGGTGCGAAGGTGGCGCTCAGCGGAACCGTCAGGAGCTCCAGCCTGGGCGTCTCCCTGACGATCTCGGGCACGGGCGCCTTCAACTTCGCCGGTCACGAGGGGACGTTCGCGCTGAGCCTGGGCGGCCTTCCCACTACCGCCCAGCAAGCGCTCCACGCGAGCTCGCTGAACATGACCGAGGTCTTCAAGGACGGGTCGGCCTACGTGAGCTCGCCGCTGTTCGCAGGCAAGCTGCCGCACGGCGCGAAGTTCGTGAAGATCAACCTCTCCCAGGTCGGCAAGACGCTCGGGCTCAACCCGTCCTCGCTGACGGGCGGCGGGGCGGACCCCACCCAGTACCTCACCGAGCTGCGCAGCGCCGGGGCGAACCCGAAGGTGGTCGGCCACGACACGATCCGCGGGGTCGCAACGACCCGCTACGCGGCCACCGTCGACCTCCAGAAGGCGCTGGAAGCGCAGGGCAGCTCCTCCGCGCAGGCGAAAGCGGCGCTCGAGAAGATCAGCGCCGCGGTGGGCGGCTCGCTCCCGGTGGAAGCGTGGATCGACGACAAGGGCCTGCTGCGCAAGGTGAGCGTGAAGCTCAACGAGAACGCCTCCGGGCAGACGATCGCGGCGGTCGTGAACGCCGAATACTTCGACTTCGGCACCACCCCCGCCGTGACCGCGCCCGCCTCCTCGGAAGCCTATGACGTGACGGGCCAGGTGGGCGGAAGCCTGTCGGGCTCGGGCCTGTAGCGGCCGACCGCTCTCCGCGGGGTCAGCCCTCCTCGGGGTGGCTCGCGAACTGCCCGTGGAAGCTGAACGGGATGTGGTGGGGCACCTGGGCGCGGGCCAGCTCCCCCAGGTCGGAGGCGTCCAGAACGAGCAGGAACGAGCGTTCGGCGGCGGCGTCGAGCACGACCGACAGCAGCACCCCCTCGTCCTCGCGGTCGGCGCCGGGCGCGGCGACGAACACAGGCTCGCCCGGGTAGCAGCCCTCCTGCGACCAGGCGATGTGGGTGCCGTCCTCGGTGTCCACCTTGACGATCCGCTCGAGCCATCCGCTCCCGCCCTGCGCGTTGCCCCACACGTAGCGGTGCGGCCGCTCGTGGCATCGGCGGTAGTTGATGCGCGGCAGCTCGATGTCGGTGTCGGCCAGCGTGCTCGCCCGGAGCGAGCCGTCGGCCGGACGCAGGCGGTAGCGCGTGAGGGCTGCGGGGCTGATCGTGGCGCCGTCGCGCAGGCGGTCGAGGTACAGGTCGGAGATCACCTTCGCGTCGGGGTAGACGCACATGTCCACGAGCACCTCGCCGTCGCGTTCGAACGCGTTGACATGGTGGAAGGAGAAGCACGCGTCGGTCTGGAAGCGGTGCGCCGCCGCGCCCGTGTTGCGGTCCAGGAGCGTCACGATCGTGCCGCGCTCGGGCCTCCAGCGGTAGTTCTCGATGTAGGGGCGCCCGGAGAGCGCGAGCGACAGCGGGTTGACGACGAACGGGAACTCCACGAGCACGAGGAAGCGCTCGGTCTGCCCGAAGGAGTGCATGTACGCGGGCTCGCGCACCGGCATGCTCGAGAGCACCCGCGGCGTGCTCTCGTCGGGGCCCAGGTGGAAGAAGCGGTAGGTGCTCCTGGGGCCCAGCTTCGCCGCGTAGTTGATCATCCCGCCGCTCGCGCGATCGAGGTGCGGGTGGGCGGTAGTGAGCTCACCGGGCGGCTTGTAGGCGACGCCCGCGGCGCGCAGCGTCCGACGGTCGAACTGCACCGGGATCGGGGCCTCCGTCATCGCCACGTAGCGCTCGCCCAGCCGCATCACGTTGACGTTGGCGTTGTCGGAGAACTCCGGCGCGAACAGCGTCTGCACGCGCTTGAACAGCGACCTGCAGGGGTCCGTTGCGAACTCGCCGTAGGCGATCCGACCCTGGTCGCGGGCCGCGGCGAGCGTCCTGCCTTCGAGAGAGCGGCAGCCGTAGGACACGCGTCCCCCGTGGATCGTGAACCGGTGCAGCATCGCCAGGCCGTCGAACCAGTGGCGCAACCGCTGCTCGCCCACCTCGAAGCGCGACGGGCCCGTGCGCAGCAAAGAGCCGCCCAGCCAGGCGGGCACCTCGCCTGTCACCTCCAATGCGTCCAGCTCCACCTCGCGCTCCTGCGAGGAGAACCCGAGCTCGGGCGATGTGGCGACTGCGGGTGGGGCGGACACGGCGGCCTCCTAATAGTTCGGAACGAACGGTGCGAGGCGTACCATACTGTATGCTTGGGACGCGTGTCAACCGTCCGCCTGACCGAGACCTCCTACATCGTCATGGGCCTGCTGGAAGCGTGCGAACCCGCGACGCCCTACGACCTCAAGCAGGTGGCCAAGCTGAGCACGATGCACTTCTGGCACGTGCCCCACACGCAGCTCTACACCGAGTCGGCCCGTCTGGCCGAGGCGGGCCTGCTGAGCGAGACGCGCGAGCACGAGGGCCGGCGCAGGCGCGTGTACCGCCTCACCGACGAGGGCCGGGCGGCGCTCGCGCGCTGGCGCGCCGATCCCACCTCGAAGCTCGGCGAGCTGCGCGACGGCGCCACCCTGAAGCTGTTCTTCGGGGCCGACCCCGTGCGGCTCGCACACGCGCAGCTGCAGATGCATCGCGAGCTGCTCGCCGAGTACGAGACGATCCTCGCCGAGCTCGGCGAGTCGCCGATCGGCTGGCGCCGAGCCCTCACCCTCGGAATCGCGCACGAGCGCCAGTTCGTCGCGTTCTGGCAGGCGCTCGCGGACGGGCAGGTGGACGCGGAGCTCGCGGCGAGCGCAGCGGCGCACCCCACGGTTGACGCAACCGCGTAGCCCGTCGTCCGGGTCGGCGCCTAGCGGAACAGGTCCTCGGCCCCGGGACGGATGATCGCTGCCGCCCCGGGGCCGTCCTCGACGGTGATCAGGCGCTCCAGTCCCTCGATCAGGACAACGGGCTCGCGCGAGTCCTTGCGGCGCGCCAGGTCGGCTGCTCCCGCGGCTGCGTCGGCGACGGCGAGCCAGGTGGCGCGCAGCTCCAGGCCCGTGGCGTCGGTGCTCCCGCGCCAGTCCTCCATCGGGGCGAGCCCGGCGAGCCCGATCGCGACATCGGTCTGGCCGTGGCGCCACGCCCGGCCGAAGGTGTCGGTGACCAGCACCGCGGGCGCCGTCTCCGCGCCCGAGAGGGCGTGGATCCGGGCGCGCAGCTCGCGTGCGGAGCGGTCGGGGTCGCGCGGCAGCAGCACGACCGTCGCGGGATCGGTGGAGTTGGACGTGTCGACGCCCGCGTTCGCGCACACGAGCCCATGCCGCGTACGGCTCACGATCACGCCGCGCTTGTTGCGCAGGATCTCGCTGGACTCGTCGAGGACCACCTGCACGAGCCTCGGGTCCTTGCCGTGCTCGATCGCGATCTGCTGCGCGCGCTCGCCGGGAATGACGTCGGCGAGCGCCACGAGCGCGCCCTCCGCCTTCGAGACGATCGTGTGTGCGAGCGCGATCACCACGGAGCCGTCCAGGACGGTCTCCCCGGCGGCGTTGCAGATCAGCGCAGCGAGGTCCGCGCCGGGCTGGACGTCGGGGATCCCCGGCAGACCGGTCAGCCCGACGCGCATCTAGGGCTGGGCGCCGCTCGTGAGCCGGTCGCGCGCGCGGCTGTCGCCCAGTGCTGCCCGCGTGCGCACGGCGTTCGCGCGGTGGTCCTCCAGGCGAGAGCGCAGCTCGGCGAGGTCCGCTCCGGTGTCGATGTCGAGCAGCAGCGTGGGCATCTCGACGACGCTGCACGCTGCGCCGGCCGCACGCGCCAGCTGCAGGTGGCGTGCGCAGCTGTCGGGGCCGAAGCTCGGGTCGATCGCACTTGGGGGGACGAGCAGCAGCCCGTTCGTGCCCGTGCGATGGCGGTCCGGCACGATCGCCACGCGCGGGGCGGGCACTGCCGATGCGGTGTCGTCTGCGAGCAGCTGCGCGAGCTCGCGCGCATCGAGCGCGGGGCAGTCTCCGGGCACGCAGATCACGCGCTCGGCTCCCTCGGCGAGCGCGCGCTCGATGCCGAGCGCGGCCGCCGCGGACTGCCCGCCCTCGGCGGCGTCGTGCACCACGATCGCGCCCCGCTGACGCGCCGCTGCGGCGACAACGGGCTCCGCCGTGACGACGATCGTGATCGCGAGCCCGTCGGTCCGCGCCAGGGCGTCGAGCACGTCCTGCACCATCGCTGCCGCGAGCGTGAGCCGCAGCTGGTCGGCGATGCTCGCGCCGAGGCGCTGCTTCGCGCGCGGAAAGCTCTTGACGGGGAGGATCGCGGCGGTGCGCAGCACGGCTGGCGAAGAGCCTAGCTCGCTCGCTGCGGGCTGCGGGGGACGGACGGAACTACCAGCGCAGGAGCATCAGCCCGACGGTCACGCCCGGGCCGATCGTGACGGCGAGCCCGTGCTCGCCCCGCGCGGGCATGCGCTCGCGACAGGTCGCGTCGAGCACGTAGAAGATCGATGGCGTTCCGACGTTGCCGTGCTCGGCGAGCGCCTGC
>JAICYC010000134.1 GCA_025934395.1 Solirubrobacteraceae bacterium
GCCGGCGAGCTCGTGCTGCTGCTCGCGAGCGCCGGCGCGTCGGTGCTCGTGTCCCGCACCTCCGAATGGCAGCCCGCGACGCTCGTCGCGATCGTGCTCGTGCTCGCGCTCCTCGGCGAGCGGTTCAGTGTGGAGTTGCAGGACGGCCAGCTCACCGCCTCCACGGTCGCGATCGTGCTCGCGATGGGGCTGCTCGGGCCCTCCCCCGCGGCGGCGTGCGGCGTGGCGGCGATGGTCATCGCCTCCGCCACCCGTGGCCTGGACTTCGGCCAGTGGCTCAACAACCTCGCGAGCTTCGCCGCGGTCCCGTTCGCCGGCGGGTTGCTGATCCGATGGTCGGGCGAAGCGCTGGGCGTGCTCCACAGCACGCAGGCCTCGAAGAGCGTCGTGCTGGGAATGCTCGTGCTGGCAGTGTTCGTGGTGACGCTCGTGGTCAACTTCGCGTTGATCGGGCTGCGGGTGCTGATCGAGGACGGGCGCCCGCTGCGGCGCCAGGTCCCCGAGTTCCTGCCGCTCCTGCCGGGCGAGCTCGCCGCAGGCGCGCTCGCGTCGATCCTGGTGGTGGCCTACCAGAGCGCCGGCCTGCCGATGCTCGTCGCCGCGATCGTCTTGCTGTTGATCTTCCAACACCTCACGGTGGCTCTGGTCCGCTCCGAGCAGCGCGCCGAGCACCTCGAGGCGCGCTCGCGACAGCTCGTCGGCCTCCAACTGGGCGTGCTCCGCACGCTCGTTCGCGCGCTCACGATGCGAGACGAGACAACCGGGCGCCACGCGGCGTCGGTGGCCGCCTACGCGAGCGCGCTCGCGAGCGACCTCGGCTGCAGCGACGACGAGCGCGACGTCGTGCGTGCGGCGGGGCTGCTGCATGAGATCGGGAAGTTCACGTGGCCGGACCGGGTGCTTCACGCCACGAACGTCGACGACAAGGACGTCGAGGTCGTCAAGAACAACCCCCAAGAGAGCGCACTCCTGGTGGGGGCGCTCGACGGCTACGGGCCAGTTGCAGACGCGATCCTCTATCACCACGAGCGCATGGACGGCCGCGGCTATCCGGCGGGGCTGATCGGGCCGGAGATCCCACTGAGCTCGCGGATTCTCGCGGTGTGCGCCACCTATGACACGATGACCGCGCGGGACGCGTACCGGGCGAAGATGAGCGCCGAGGAAGCCATGGAGGAGCTTCGGCTTGCGGCACGCAACGGGCAGTTCGACGCCGACATCGTGGAGGCGTTCATCGCGCTGCTGGAGCGCGAGGGCTCCACGTTCGCAGGCGACGCGGACTTCGAGACCGAGCTCGAATACGAGCGACGGGTTCGCGAGATGGCCGAGGTTGCGCCGCAAGCGCCGAAGGCGCGCACCAGCTTTCGCCTGCCGCTCGGGCGCCGCCGCAGCGGCGTTAGCGCCTGAGCCCGCACCGAGCCGGGCACAAACGAAATGAGGGCCCCTCGCTGAGGGGCCCCCAATACTTATCCTTAGTTGCTGCGGTATTCCGCCATATCGAACTCCAGTTCGTTGCTGGACTCCAGCGGGCGACCTGTCTTGCGACTAGGCCGCTTCCATGCATGCTTCGCGCGCGCTGTGATGAGTAGGTTCGCGGAGAATAGTAACGGGATCGGCAGAAATGTCCAGTTTGCGCACCTATATGCAGGATCTGGTGCAAACAAAGGGTTTTGAGGGCGATCTTTCAGGGCAGGGACAATGGCTCTGCAATGCGGAAAATCGCCTCGTTGGACGCCTCGTCGGCGGGGAGCGCCCGCCCCCCCGAGTGAGAGACAGTCGTCTGCAAAGAGGCGCTCGCGGCCCCCTCATTGGAGTGCTCGGCGACCCTTTTCCCGCGCCGCGGACCACCGCGAGCGCCCTGCAACGAGCGATCCCCCACAACCGGTCAAACGCCCACAAAGCTGATCGGCGCTCAAGTTTCGGGGGGTTCGTGACGAAAAAACCGCATGACCGTCTCCCCCCCAACGCTTCCTCGCAGCGGCCGGCAGCTCGTGTTCACGAGCTCACAGGCGGCCGTGTACCTCGGCGTGTCGCTCGCGACGATCCGCCGGTGGACCGACGCGGGGCACATCAGCTGCTACCGGACGCCCGGCGGTCAGCGTCGTTTCTCGCGCGAACAGCTCGACGGCTTCATCACGTCGATGCAGCAGAGCGGCCCCGAGGACCAGGCTGCTCCCGGCTCTGAAGCTGAACGCACCGCCCGCAAGGGCTAGGCCGCCAAGCGGCCGAACTTGTCGCGCAGCCGCCGGTAGAACGACGTGCCGGGCAGCTGCGCGAGCGTGCCCACGTCGATGCGGAAGCGCACGCCGATCGATCCCTCTGCGGGGATCTCGCCGGCGGGGCGCCCGTCCACGGCGACGTCGAGCGGCTCGTGTGAGAGGTTGAAGATCGTGAGGTGGTCGGACGGCGCCACGACGAGCGCGCGGGCGGCGATCGAGTGGGGCGCGATGAACGAGACGACGAAGCCCTCCACCCCCCACGCCATCACCGGCCCGCCGTTTGCGAGGTTGTAGCCGGTGGACCCCGCGGGCGTGGAGACGACGAGCCCGTCGCAGCGGACCGAGCCGGCCACCTCGCCGTCGAGCGCGTAGGCGAGCTCCGCGACCCGCTCGCCCACCTTGCGGTGGATGGCGACGTCGTTGATGGCGAGCTGCGGCGCCTCTCGGAGCCCCACCTCGATCCCGGGCAGGCGCAGCAGCTCGAAGTCGCCCGCGAACGC
>JAICYC010000079.1 GCA_025934395.1 Solirubrobacteraceae bacterium
ATAGACCTCGATCAGGCCCTCGTCAGCATTCTTTGCCGGGTCCTTCTCGATAGTGGCGTCGATATAGTGGTGTTCCTCATTAGTATCTACGTCTTTAAAGAGACCCCTGAGCTCTTCGTCGGTGCCGTAGCCGAGAGCGCGCAGCAGGGTGGTAATCGTAATTTTTCGCTTGCGGTCAATCTTTACCGAGATGACATCTTTATTCGAGGTCTCGATCTCGAGCCAGGCACCCCGGTTTGGGATAATCTTGGCCCCGAAGAGCGGGTCACCATATGAATAGTCCGCGGTGAAGAAGACACCAGGTGAGCGAACGAGCTGCGTGACGACGACGCGCTCGGTGCCGTTGATGACGAACGTGCCGCGGTCGGTCATCCACGGGAAGTCGCCCATGAACACCGACTGCTCCCGGATCTCGCCTGTCTCGCGGTTGATGAACGCGACCGTGATCGTGAGCGGACGCGCGTAGGTCAGGTCCTTCTCGCGGCACTGGTCGAGCGAGGCGACCGGCTCGTCGAAGGTGAACTCACCGAACTGAACCGCGAGGTTCCCGGTGTAGTCCTCGATCGGGGAGATGTCGTCGATCGTCTCGCGCAGGCCACCGCTCTGCGGGTCGGTGAGCCAGGCGAACGAACGGCGCTGGATGTCGATCAGGTTCGGGACGTCAACGGTCTTGTTCAGGCGCGCGAAACTCCTGCGCGTCCGGAGAGCGTCTACAGCAGCCAAGAAGACTCCTTCGAGGGCGAGAAAACGGGCAGAGGAGCAGCGCCGAAGCGCGACCTAGGAAGATAGCACAGGCAAGCGGCACCCCAAAGGGCCGCCAGTGCTCACGGACCCCGCCCGGGCTCCCGCGTATGTGGCGCGGGCGCCGTGCTGTGGACGGCTACGACTATCGACCAGCGTCCGCCACTTTACCGGAATGCGCGTGAAATTGTTAGCGTTGGATAAAGTCTCACTAGCTTGCTAGCATCGGCGGGTGGCCCGATCCGAAGCAGCGCGACCAGCAGGCGGGCCGGCAGCGGACAAGCAGCAGTTCAACGTGTACCTGCCCCCCGCTCTCATCCGCCGTGCCAAGCACACCGCGATCGACCACGCGACGTCGCTCTCGCGAATGGTCGAGTTGGCGCTGAGCCACCACCTCGACCGGCTCGAGGCGAGCGGCGGGGCCGGGGCTGAGAACGACGATCGAGAGGAGGACGGCGGATGACGACCGTGAGCGTTCGCTACATCGTTGACGACGTGGACGCGGCGCTCGCCTTCTACGGCGAGCAGCTCGGCTTCGAGGAGGTGATGCACCCCGCTCCGACGTTCGCGATGCTCTCCCGCGGGGACCTGCGCCTCGTGCTGAGCGCGCCCAGCGGCGAGGCGGGAGGCGGGCAGGCGATGCCGGACGGCACGCTCCCGCAGCCGGGCGGATGGAACAGGCTGATGCTCGAGGTGGAGGACCTCGACGGCGACGTCGAGCGTCTGCGCAGCGCAGGGGCCCGCTTCCGCAACGACGTGGTGAGCGGCTTCGGCGGCCGGCAGATCCTCGTGGAGGATCCCGCGGGGAACCCGATCGAGCTGTTCGAGCCGGGACGGCCCGAGGCGCGGCTGGGGGGCTAGGCGCTCCTCGCCGCGCCCACGCCGAGCTGCTCGCCGAGCGGCGCGAGCGCCTCGATCACCTGCGCGATCAGCTCGTCGAGCTCCATGCCGAGCTCCTCGGCGCCGCGGTTGACGTCGTCGCGGTCCACCGCTGCGGCGAAGCTCGGCTGGCGCAGCTTCTTGCGCACCGACTTGGGCGTCATGCCGGCGAAGCCTTCGGGGCGCACGTAGGCGCAAGCGAGCACGAACCCCGACAGCTCGTCCACCGCCGCGAGCGCGCGCTCCATCTCGCTGTCGCGCGAGACGCCCATGTAGTCGGCGTGCGAGGCCACGCCGCGGATCAGCTCGGGCGGATAGCCGAGGCGCTCCAGCTCGGCCATCCCGTAGCGCGGGTGGCCCGTGTCGAGGTCGGGGTGGCGCTCGTAGTCGAGGTCGTGCAGCAGGCCCGTGAGGCCCCACAGCTCCTCTTCGCCCCCGCGGCGCCGGGCCTGGTCGCGCATCGCAGCCTCGACGGCGAGGCAGTGGCGTCGGAGCGGCTCGGCCTGGACCCACTCGTGCAGCAGCGCGAGCGCTTGCTCGCGCGATGGGAGCGTTCCGGCGCCGTCGGCCACGACGCCGACGATAGCGGCGGGCTAGCGAAGGTCGACCGACGTGCCGCCCCACTCCTCGGGCGCCACGTCGGCGATCGTCTCCGTGAACGTCCAGCGGTGGCCCTCGGGGTCGACCACGGTGCACTGGCGCTCGCCGTAGGGATGGTCCGCGATCTCGCGCACCAGCGTGGCGCCGTGCTCGAGCGCGCGAGCGAGAGCTGCGCGAGCGTCCTCCACGCGAACGAGCACCGCTGCGTGCGTGCCCGGGATCGGATCACCCCGCATCACGTCGGGCGGCGGGTCGCGCACGACCACCGCCCCATCGCCGACCCACATCTGAGCGCGGTGATCGCCCGCCTGCCAGCGCACGGAGAACCCGAACGCCTCGCCCAGCCACGCGATCGCTGCTTCGACGTCCTCGTAGACGAGTTCGGGGACGACGGCCGCGGGCGGGAGGGAGCGGTTGGAACGCATCGCTCCCTTCTACCACCGCCGCGGTGCGCGTGGTTGTCAGTACGGGGGGTCCACCGGCGGGTTGACCGTGTCGGTCTCCCAGGTGACCCCCTGCCCTGCCGGTATCGCGAGCGCCTCCAGCTCGCGATCGCTCACGATCGCCTCGATCGCAGCGGCTGCTCCTCCCACGTAGGTCGACATGAGGTCCACGTCGCTCCCCACGCACCACGCGCGGTCGGCGGGCCACCAGACGCTGGGCGGGTTGCGCGCGAGCCCGTGGAACGCAGCGATCTCCTCGACGCGCCCCTCCAGCAGATGCATGCGCCGCATGGGCAGCTCGAACGCGGGCGCGCGACGGATGAGGAGCTCCCAGCTGTCCGCGTCCGCCTGGCTCGCCCTCTCGATCCGCTCGCGCTCCTCGGCGGGCGTGTCGCGATCGGCGAGCACGAAGACCTGCGGACTTCCATGGCCCTCCCACACGCCGAAGTAGCACCGCTGCGGTGTGCTCGTGTGGCGCGCGAGGATCGTGACGAGGCGCAGGCCGGTCCGCTCCGGGGTCGGCCCCGTGTGGGGCTCGGAGTCCCACAGCCCTTCCTGCCCGCGCAACTGCCAGGACCCGGCCAGCTGCCCCCACTCCGCAGCGCCGTGCATCGTCCTCCCGTTCGCCGCGGCGACGTCGGCCCAGCGCACGTCGCCGTCGGAGAGCGCGGCGGGATGGAACACCCGTGCATAACCCTCGAACGCCCGAGGGACCATCGAGTGCAACGTTCCGTCCCCCTCGGCGGAGTCGACCAGCCAGTCAGCCGCGCGTGCGTCGTCCGCCGCTCCGATCATCCGGATCAGGATGACTCGGCGTGCATGTGGATGCGACTCAGTAGCTGAACTGCTCGTACCACCCCGCGGGCCGTCCCTCGCGCGTCAGGTCGAACATGTTCCAGAGCGGCTCCAACGTCCCCACGTGCCGCGGATCCTCGCCGGCGTCAGCGGGCGCATAGAGCAGCTCCGACCCCCAGAAGTGGCGGATCGCCTCGCCGTCGCGGTGGAAGACGTTGAGCATCGGCCGTTGGGCGCCGTCCTCGCTCTCCCCGTGGTAGCTGCGGTTGTAGGCGTCGCCGCGGAGGACAGCAGCCGAAGTCGCCGCCAGCCGCGCTCCTCGGCGAACGCGAGGACCCGCGGGAGCGGCGCCTTCGCAACAACCACCAGGTTGAGATGCTGGGCGGCGTGCTCGGCGGCGCCGTCGAGCTGGTCGAGCAGCGCGGTGCACGACGGGCACGGGCCCTCCGCGAGCGGCAACTGCGCGGTCTGCCCGCCGGTGGGGCCCGGCGTGTCGTCGCCGGGATCCCGGGGGAACATGAAGCTGTAGACCACCAGACTGTCCTTGCCCTGCGCGAACAGCTCCGACATCCGCACCGGCGCCGGCTCCCCGTCCTCCCCCGCGCCGTCGAAGACGAAGTCCTCCGGCACGAGCCCGCCCGGAGGCAGCGCGCGCCTCGCCTCCGCCACCGCCTCCATCGCCCGCCTCAGCGCGGTCTCGCGCACCAGCAGCCGGTCCCGCGCGGCGCGGTACACGGCTGACTCGCCGGGAAAGGAGATGGTCACCCACGCCCTCCCGCGAGCGGGGCCAGGGTGTGCGAAGCAGTCCCTCCAGAGGCGCCCGCGAAGTCAGGTCCTCTGGAGGGCGCTGCGCAGCTCACTTGAGCTCGACCTTCGCTCCTGCCTCTTCGAGTTCGCCCTTGAGCTTGTCGGCCTCCTCGCGCTCCACGCCCTCCTTGACGGGCTTCGGAGCCTCGTCGACGAGCGCCTTGGCCTCTTTGAGGCCGAGGCCGGTGGCGGCACGGACCACCTTGATCACCTGGATCTTCTTGTCGCCGGAGTCCGCGAGGATCACGTCGACGGTGCTCGACGCTTCTTCGTCACCGCCGCCGGCGTCGCCGCCGCCGCCCGCAGGAGCGGCTGCGGGAGCGGCGACCGCTGCCGCCGACACGCCGAACTCCTCCTCGAGCGCTTTGATCCGGTCGGCGAGCTCGAGCACGGAGATGCTCTTGAGCTCCTCGATCCAATCCGTTGTGCTGGTTGCCATCGTCAGTCCTCCTTCGGACTCGTCTCGGCGTCCTCGGGCTCTGCATCAGCCGAGACGTCCGCCTGGTTTTCCGTGTCTTGTGCCGGCTCGTCCGCCTCGGCGGAGGGCTCCGGCTCAGCCTCCTCGGCCGCGGGCTCCGCGGCCGCAGTCTCGTCCTGCGCCTCGGGCGCCTCCGGCTCGGCGGCGGGCTCCTCCGCGGCTGCCTCGGGCGCCTCCGCCTCGGCGGCGGGCTCCTCCGCGGCTGCCGGCGACTCGCCGGCGGGGATCTCGCCCGACTCCTTCTTCTCGCGCACCTGGCCGAGCGCGACGGCGAGGCCGCCGAGCAGGTTGCCCAGCGACCGCACGAGGCCGCCGATCGGCGATGCGACCACGCCCACCAGCTGGCCATAGAGCACTTCCCGCGCGGGGAGTCTCGACAGCGCGCGGATCTGCTCCACGTCGATCGCGGCGCCATCCATCATGCCGCCCTTGAACGGGAGCAGCTGCGTGGCGCGCGCGTAGTCGGCAACCGCCTTGGCTGCAACGGCGACGTCGCCGCGCACGAAGGTGAGCGCGGTGGGCCCGGACAGGTACTCCTTGAGCTCCGCCACGCCCACCTGGTCGGCAGCACGTTCGGTGAGCGAGTTCTTGACGACCTTGAAGGTTGCGTCGGCTTCGCGCAGCTTCGCGCGCAGCTCGGCGACCTCCGCGACGGTGATGCCGCGGTAGTCGACGGCGAAGATCGCCTGCGACTCGTCTATGTGACCGGCGATCTCTGCGATCGCAGCGGACTTCTGGTCTCGGTTCATTGGGCTCCTGTCCCGGACTTCTGCCTCGGCGGCCGGGGGTCTCTGGTTGCCGTTGGGGTGGGGACGCTCAGGCGGCGACGGTCGCCGCGGGCGCCTCCTCGGTGATTTCGCGGGTGCGGCTCGGGTCGACCTTGATCCCGGGGCCCATCGTGGACGTGACGGTGATGGAGCGCAGGTACCGCCCTTTGGCGACGGACGGCTTGGCCCGCACGAGCTCTTCGATCACCGCGGCGTAGTTCTCGAGCAGCTTGCGCTCGTCGAAGCTCGCCTTGCCGATGATCAAATGCACGATCGCGGTGCGGTCGGTGCGGTACTCGACCTTGCCCGCCTTGGACTCCTCCACGGCCTTGCCGACGTCCATCGTGACGGTGCCCACTTTGGGGTTGGGCATCTTGCCCGACGGGCCGAGGATGCGGCCCAGCTGACCCACGACCGACATCAGGTCGGGCGTGGCGATCGCGACGTCGAAGTCGTCGAAGCCGTCCTGGATGCGCTTGGCCAGGTCCTGCGCGCCCACCACGTCCGCGCCCGCGTCTTCGGCCTCCTTGGCCTTGTCGCCCTGGGCGAACACCGCCACCTTGACGTCCTTGCCGAGCCCGTTGGGCAGCGCGATCGTGCCGCGCAGCTGCTCGTCGGCGTGTCGCACGTTCAGGCCGGTGCGCACGTGCACCTCGATCGACTCGTCGAACTTCGAGCTTGCGAGCTCGCGCACGAGCGCGATCGCCTGGCCGGGCTCGTACTCGCGGTCGCGATCGACCTTGGCGAGCTGGGAGGAGTAGCGGCGCCCGTGTTTCATGCCACGTCCACGCCCATCGAGCGGGCGGTGCCGGCGATGATCTTGGCGGCCTGCCCCACGTCGTGCGCGTTGAGGTCGTCGAGCTTGCGCTGCGCGATCTCCTCGAGCTGCGCCTGGGTGATCGTGCCGACCTTGTTGCGGTTGGGCTCGCCCGAGCCCTTGTTGATCTTGATCGCCTGCTTGATCAGGACTGCGGCGGGCGGGGTCTTGGTGACGAACGTGAACGACCGGTCCTCGTAGACGGTGATCACCACGGGGATCACCGTGCCCGTTTCGGATTGCGTCTGGGCGTTGAACGCCTTGCAGAACTCCATGATGTTGATGCCGTGCTGACCCAGCGCAGGACCCACCGGCGGGGCGGGGCTCGCCTGCCCGGCGTTCGCCTGGAGCTTGATCGTGGTGAGGACCTTCTTGGCCATGGGAGGTTGTGAGGTTAGACGGTGCTGATCGGCGAGGGCGCCCGCAGCGGAGCGCGCAACGCCGCGCCAAGACCCGCGAAGAGCAGCTGAGAGGCGCGGCGGAGCATGTAGCTTAGCCGTCCTTCGCCGCCCGCGGCCCGATGTTCGTAAAGCTGCAGCACGACCGGCCCGATAGCGAGCACATGGAGGAGCACCACAGGGCGTCCGAGCCCCGGGAAGCGCCGCCATCCGCCGGCGCGGCGTTCGGAGCGCCCTCGGGCGCGGGTTCCCGGGCACGTGCCGTGCGGGTGGCGTCCTCGCTCCGGGTGGGGACGCTCGTGGCGTGCCTGCTGCTGGCGATCGCTGCGCTGCTCGACGACCGCGGTGTGTTCTCCGGCGCGGTGACGGGCGCACAGGCGGCGCCGCTGTGCGACGGCCGGCGGGCTCCCGAATCCGTCTCGCTGGACGGCGCTGAGCGAGCTCGCCTGCGCGGGGTGGTGCAGGCGCCGCTCGCCGGCCGCGCTGCAAGCCGCTACGAACAGGGCAGCGTGGGGACGGCGAACCTGTGGACCGACGACCAACCCCTCCAAACCGGGCGCGCGGGCGGGTTCGAGGCGCGCTGGTGGGCGCTCGACGCGGACGGGCGCGGAGATGATGTGGTGATCGACGCGCTGCGCTACCACAGCGCTGCAGATGCGAGCCGCACGCTCGCGCTCGCCACCGATCCGGGGTGCCGGCACGGGGGCGAAGCCCAACCGGTCGCGGTCCCCGCAGGCGCGCGCACGCTCGGCTGGGTCAATCCCGACGGCGCCTACCAGCGCGACACCCTGTTCGTCCGCGGAGCGCTTCTCTACCGCATCAGCGACGTGCCCCCGAGCGCCGGCACCGGCGCGGCGGCGCGCGGCCACGACGGGCTCCTCCGCCTCCGCGCGCGCGCCACCACGAGAGCGCTCGCCTGCGCGCTGCCCGCAGCAGGCTGCGGAGCCGCGGCGATCGCCGCGTTCGTGGCGGCTGCCGGTCCACCCGCGCGCCCGATCGCAGAGGCGCCGTCGGGTTGGCCCTCCACCCGCGCCGAGGCGGGCGCGTTCCTTCGTGCGGTGGCCATCCACCCCTACGACGTGCAGTGGATGCGGCAGGTGCGAGGTGCGACCTCCAGCGCCGGCGACGCCGGTGGGCCACCGCCTTGCGTGGCCAACATCGCCGGCCTGCACCGCGGACCCTCGGCGACCTCTGCCGTGTTCGCCTACCGCAGGCGCCTCGCGAGCGACACCGTGATCTCCCGCGGCTGGATCCTGCCGAGCCAGACGGCAGCCACACGGTTCGTGGCCTCCTACGCAGCCGCGCTGCGCAACGGGTGCCTCGAGCGCGACTTCCAGGCCTCGATCGGCAAGCCCCGCACATCCCGCACGCGAGCAACGGTGGCCGACGTGCATCTGAGCGCGCTGCCCGCCCCCGCGCCCTCCATCTACGTGTGGCACGCGCCCTACCGGGCGGCCGCGCTGCGCATCGCCGTGAAGATCGTGCTCCCCAGGAAGGCGGGCCGCCCGCTGCGCATCCCCTACTTCGACGAAGGCTTCCTGTTCGCCTACAGGCGAGCGGTGATCGCGTTCACCGCCGAGACCACCCTCGAACCCCTCCCCGAAGCCGACCGCCGCTATCTCGCATCGGTGCTCGTGGGCCGAGCGCAGGCGGGCTGGGGCCGGTGAGCGACCAACCAAGCCCGCGTGGGCGCAGGTAGGGGCGCGCGTGCGTCAGTGCGGCGGGCTGAGCGGGCCGAGGGGCAAGCGATGCAAGGACGCAGGGAGCGTCGCCCCAGTCAGCGAGACGGCTGAGCGGTGCGAGGGCCAAGCTGGCCAAGGACGCAGGGAGCGTGGCGTGCGCGAGCACGCGGGCGACCGAGGACGCCGGCCGGCGCCAACCCCTCGCACCGCTCAGAGCTTTTTGACTTGGTCGAAGCTCACTTCCACCGGAGTCTCGCGCCCGAAGATGGACACGAGCACCTTGAGCTTCGCTCCGTCCTCGTTGATCTCCGAGATCTCGCCGGAGAAGTCGGAGAGGGGCCCGGAGATGACCTTGACGGACTCGCCGATCGCGAACTGGGCGCGGGTGCGGGTGGCGGTGGCGACCTCCTTGTGCAGGAGCCGGTCGACCTCCACCTGGCTGAGCGCGACGGGCTCCTGGGAGGCGCCCACGAAGCCCGTTACGCCGGGGGTGCCCTTGACGACGCCCCAGGAGTCCTCGTTGAGCTCCATGTTGACGAGCACGTAGCCGGGCATCGTGCGCTTCTCAACGGTGACCTTCTGGTTGTCCTTCATCTCGGAGACCGCTTCGGTGGGCACCACGACGCTGCGCACGGCGCGCTGCTGCCCGAGCGACACCACGCGGTGCTCGAGGTTGTGCTTGACCTTGTTCTCGTGTCCGGAATAGGTGTTGACGACGTACCAGCGAAACATTCAGGGTTCCTGTTCGGGGGAGGCGGGTTGGCGGCTGCGGCCCGCCTGCGCGGGCCGGTGTGCGACAGCTCTCATCGCCCTGGATCAGGCACGCGAGCGGGCGCGGTCACAGTATGAATTCGACGATTTCTTTGGCCACGAAGTCGGCGAGGCCGAGGTAGGCGCCGGCGATCGCCACGAAGCCGAGCACGACCGCTGTGGCCTGGGTGACCTGCCGGCGGTCGGGCCACTGGACGCGCTGCAGCTCCGCCCAGCTCGCCCGCAGGAAGCCGATCGCGCGGTTGCCTTCGCGCAGCGGCGCGCCGGAGGGACGGTCCGCGTCTCCGCCTCCGCCTCCGCCCCCGCGGCCGCGCACGATGTCGCGCCCGCCGGACCCGCCGCCCTCCTGGAGGGCGTCCTCGGTGCCCGCGCCGTTGTCGCGCTCGATCTCCGCAGCGCGCGACTGCTCGTCCTCGAGCTCCTCGCGCTCGGCCGCGCCGGGCTCGGCGGCGACGCCACCCGCGCCGCGCACGAGCGCCGCGTCGAACTCGTCGACGTCGGAGGAGGCGTGGTCGAGCGCGCCGGGCACGTCTGCACGCCCGGGCTCGGTCTGCCTGACCGCACCGGCCGCTTTGCCGCCACGTGCGGCTGCGGCCGCGCTGCGTTCGCGGCGTTGCTTGGCGCGTCTGCGATCACGAGCCACGGCTGCGCTCCCGCGCTAGCGAGTCTCCTTGTGGCTGGTGTGCCTTCTGCACCAGCGGCAGTACTTGCTCAGGGTCACCCGGTCGGGGTTGTTGCGCTTGCTCTTGTTTGTCTGGTAGTTGCGGCGCTTGCAGTCCTCGCATGCGAGGGTGATAGCGATCCGTACGTCTCCGCGGGCCATGTGAAATCCCTGCGTAGTTGTTGGGTGGCTCCGGGCGAAGAAAAACCCCGCCCAGGCGCGAGGTTCTGCCAGTCTAGCGCGCCTGCCAAGCGCGGGTGGCGGACGTTCCGGCAGGGCGCCTTGACGGCATCCGGTGCAGCGGCGAAGCTCAGGGTGCGCACCGCACGGCGTGCCCACAGGGCGTCCTTGCCACGCTGCGCGACCCATCTCCTCTCGCCGCCCCTGCGGCGAGCCCTTTCCTACAAGGAGCCCCACATGCACCTGCCCGAGCCGATCCCGCCGGTGGTCCACGACGAGACGTTCGCGGGGGTGAACTACCACATCCGCGGCGAACTCGTGCCGGAGCTGCAGATCGACATCGACCAGCAGGCGGTGATGTTCGAGCACCACGTGCTCCTCTGGAAGGAAACGCAGCTGAACATCGAGCTGAAGAAACTGCCCGGAGCGATCAAGCGCAAGATCGCGGGCCTCGAGTTCTTCGTCACGCGCACCTCCGGCTCGGGACGGATCGCGTTCTCGCGCGACTCGCCCGGCCAGTGCGTGCCGCTGCATCTCAAGCAGGGCGAAGGGCTCGACGTCCGCGAGCACCAGTTCATCGCCGCCACCGACAACCTCGACTACAGCTTCGAACGGATCAAGGGCGTGCAGAACATGCTGCTGGGCGGCTCCGGGTTCTTCATGGACAAGTTCCGCGCCACCGACGGCGACGCGCTCGTGTGGCTGCACGGCCACGGCAACGTGTTCCTCGTGCAGCTCATGGAGGGGGAGCAGATCGACGTGGAGGCGGGCGCGTGGCTCTACAAGGACCCCACCGTGCAGCTCGAAGCGGTCACGATGGGCCTGAAGACCGGGATCTTCGGGGGCGGCGGCAAGCTCACGTGGAACCGCTTCACCGGCCCCGGCAGGCTCGCGCTGCAGACGCTGTTCATCGCGCCGCTGGAGGGCCTCGACAGCACCGCCTCCACAGCCGCCACCGGTGGCGTAGCGGGGGCGCTGATCAGCGGCCTGGTGCGCGGCTGAGAGCCGGGGCTCCTCCGCGGCTCCCGGCCGGGCGCGAACCACCGCGCTGCGACCTCAGGCGAGAACGAAGCTCGGGCGGCGGCGCCCGGGCGCGCGACCCGAATCAGTGAGAGGCGGGGCGCTGGGCCCGCCTCTCGGCGGTCACCCCGCGTGGCAGGGCGGAGGGGGGGGGGGGGGGGGGGGGGGGGGGCGGGGGCGCCCCCGGGGGGCGTGTGTTGGGGGGGGGGGGCGGGGGCGCGGGGCTGGGGGCGCGCCCCACCCGCCCCCCCCCCCCCCCCCCCCCGCTCCCCTCTGACTACGCATAGGCTGAGG
>JAICYC010000006.1 GCA_025934395.1 Solirubrobacteraceae bacterium
GCACGCCCCACGCACGATGGTCGCTGTCGACCACGCCCGACTCGGGCGAGGCGGACATCGGGCAGCCGCCAACTAGATGTGCGTAGCGATCGATCGTCAAGACGTCCTGAGCCTCGGCCGCATCGAAGATCCGGTGCAGCATGTCCTTCGCGTAGGCGATGTTCGCGCGGTCGTTGTCGCACTGCGTGTAGTCCAGGCGCGCGATCGGCATGCCGTTGGGGTCCGCTTCGTCCGCGAGCGTGACCCGGTTCTCCGGTTGCGGTAGCAGCTCCGAGAGGACGCCGAGCGTGTACCAGTGGTTGTAGTCGCGCATGTACTCCCGCAGCGCCTGGCCCCAATGTCCGTCGGCGAGGACGTGCTCGGCCCATCCGATCGGCAACGGCCCCACCGTCTGGATCGAGAAGCCGCGAGCGAAGCCGCGCGAGAAGTCGGTCTCGTAGAACTGCTCGGAGTCGATCTCCGGGGGCGGCGCCTTGTACATCCGCATCTCTTCGGGGAAGCGGCCGGCCACCTGGGGCGCCCCCTGCACCATGATCCCGCGCCCCACCAGGTCGTTGTCGTTGGCGAGACCGTTGGGGAAGCGCGAGCTCGTGGAGTTCAGGAGCAGGCGCGGCGTCTCGATCGAGTACCCCGCCACCGCGACCGCGTCCGCGGGCTGGAAGCGCTCCTCCCCCTCGTGGAAGTAGGTCACGCCCGTGCAGCGCCCCGCCTCGTCGAGCTCGACCCTCGTGACCATGCAGTCGGCGCGCACCTCCACGCCGTGCTCGAGCGCGTCCGGCACGTGCGTGACCAGCGGCGAGGCCTTCGCGTTCACCTTGCACCCCTGCAGGCAGAACCCGCGGTAGATGCAGTGCGGGCGGTGGCCGAACGAGCCGTTGGTGATCCCCACCGGCCCGACGCGCATCTCGATGCCCAGGCGCCGCGCGCCCTCCCACGCCCGCAGCGCCCCGCCTGCGACGGGGTGCGGCCCGTGCGGATAGCCGTGCGGATCGCCCCACGGCCAGAACTCCCCCGCCACCGGGAGCTCGTGCTCGAGCCGCTCGTAATGGGGCTTGAGGTCCTCGTATGCGATCGGCCAGTCAGATGCCACGCCGTCGCGCGTGCGGACCTCGAAGTCGGAGGGATGAAAGCGCGGCGTGTAGCCGGCGTAGTGGATCATCGACCCCCCCACGCCGCGCCCGCAGTTGTTCTTGCCCAGCTCCACCGGGTCATCGCCGCCGATCACCCGCGGCTGGGTCCAGTAGAGCTCGTGGGACCCCGCCTCGTCGGAGACCCAGTCCTCGTCGGGGTCCCAGAACGGACCCGCCTCGAGCACGAGCACGCGCCAGCCTTTGCGTCCGAGGCGCTGGGCGAGCGTGGCGCCGCCGGCTCCGGCTCCCACGATCAGCATGTCGACCGTCTCCCCCAGCCCGTAGCGGCGCATCCGCTCGCGTCCGGGCACCCCGCGGCGATGCGGGTCGAGCAGGAACGCCGAGTCGTTCTCGGGGGGGCGGCGCGCGCCCTTGAGCGCGTTGCGCAGGCGCTCCCTCACTCGAGCCCTCGCTCGTGCACGTCGGAGACCGGGTCGGCTTCGAAGTCCGGCGGCGCCTCCCAGTGCTCGCGCTGCCCGGCGCCGATCCTGGCGTAGCCGCGCGGGTACGTCGGCCCGCCGAAGCCGATCTCGTTCCACGCCCACGGATGCGAGTAGAACGTGCTGAGCACGCCCCGCATCACCACCCCCCACGCCTTTTCGACCGGCAGCTCCCAGTCGAGCTCGCCTTCCGAGAAGCGCTGCACGATCTGGTGCTGGAGCTCGCTGGAAGCCGAGGCGAACCCATCCTCCGCGCCCGCATCCCGCGCGCTCCGATCCAGGCCGGCGGCCACCTCTCGCCACGTCCCCTGGTCGGTGGGCATGTCGTGGTAGCGAAAGCCGTCCGTGAGGTCGTCGGCCAGCTTCGCGTCGACCATCTCCAGAACCGGGATCCGCGGCGCGGAGTCCTGTCCGACCGCGACATCGCAGAAAGCGCGCAGCGTCCTCGCCTCCTCGCCGGAGAAGAACCGCAGCTCGGGATGCCCGGTGACGCGCGCGAGCACCACCTCGCGGGTCTTCTCGTCCCAGTGGTCGACCGTCTCCAGCACGTCGTAGTCCGGGTAGCGCCCGCGCATCTGCGGCGTGATCCCGCGGCGCTGGCGCGGCAGGTCGCGCGGCGGCCCCGGGGTCGTGTCGCCGCCCTGCTTGGGCAGGTGCCCGGCGCCGCTGCGAGCCCCGACGCCCGCCACCGTCACAGCTCCCGCTCTGCGAACGCCGCGGCGAGCCCCATCCCGCCCACGAGCGCGAGCGAGCCCGGCGCGAGCAGCGGCGGGCCCATCACGATGTTGTACAGCGGCTCCGCGAACCCGCCGGGGCGCTTTCGCACGCCCTGCACGTGGGTGTAGACCCCGATCAGGCCGTCGAGGCAGTAGAGCGCCGAGATCGCGGGGAGCACCGTCGTCGCCGCGCGCTTGGAGCGCACGCCCGCGATCCCCGCCGCCGTCAGCAGCGGGGAGAGCGCGACCGGCGTCCACATCCACTTGTCGCCGAACGACCCGCGGAAGTGCTCGAAGTAGATCTCCAGGCCGAGCGGGAGCGCGCTGAACGCGGTCGAGGCGGCGAGTGTCCGCTGCGCCCGCCCCCGGCGCAGGTTCGCGAGCAGCCGTCGCAACCTCATCGGCTCGGGATGATCTCGGGCAGCTTCTGGCGGATCGACTGGGCGATCATCCGCCGCCGTCCCGGGTCGCCGTGCATCACCGCGGAGGCGAACGCGCGCGCCTGTTCGATCGTGATGTGCGGCGGCAGCGGCGGCACTTCGGGGTCGCACACGACCTCGAGCACGGTGGGTCTGTCGGCCGCCAGGGCCCGCTCCCAGCAGTCTCCGAGCTCGTTCGGGTCTTCGGTGCGGATCCCGTTCAGGCCGATCAGCTCGGCCCACCGCGCATACGCCACGTCGGGGAGCTCCTGGGACTCCACGAACTTGGGGTCGCCCGACATCGCGCGCTGCTCCCAGGTGACCTGGTTCAGATCGCGGTTGTTGAGCACGAGCACGATCAGGCGCTGGTCGCTCCAGCGCTCACGGTACTTGGCGATCGTGATCAGCTCCGCGAGCCCGTTCATCTGCATCGCGCCATCGCCCACGAGGGCGATCACCGGGCGATCCGGATGCGCGAACTTCGCCCCGATCGCGTATGGCACGCCCGCCCCCATCGTCGCCAGCGTGCCCGACAGCGAGGCCTGCATCCCGGCGCGCAGCTTCACGTCGCGCGCGTACCAGTTGGCGGCCGAGCCCGAGTCGGAGGTGACGATCGCGCCGTCGGGCAGCCGCTTGGAGAGCTCGTGGAAGATCAGCTGCGGGTTGATCGGCTGCGCGGGCTCCTGCGCGCGGCGGTCGACGACCTGCCACCAGTCGCGGATGCCCCCCTCGATCTTCTCGCGCCACTTGCGGTCCTGCTTGTGCTCGAGCAGCGGGACGAGCGCCCTGAGCGTGAGCGCGCTGTCGCCCACCAGGTTGATCTCCATCGGATAGCGGATCCCCAGCATCTTCCCGTCGAGATCGATCTGGACCCCGCGGGCCTGACCCTCTTCGGGCAGGAACTCCGAGTAGGGGAAGCTCGAGCCGACCATCAGCAGCGTGTCGCATTCCTGCATCAGGTCCCAGCTCGGCTTGGTGCCGAGCAGGCCGATCGAGCCGGTCACGAACGGCAGGTCGTCGGGAACGGCGGCCTTGCCGAGCAGGGCCTTGGCCACGCCCGCGCCGAGCGCGTCGGCGACCTCGATCACCTCCTGGGTGGCATGCAGCGCCCCCGCCCCCACGAGCATCGCAACACGCTCGCCGGCGTTGAGCACCTCGGCCGCTGCGCGCAGCTGCTCGTCCTCGGGCGTAACCCGGGGCCGCTTGTAGCCGGGACCGGAGTGGACGGTGCCGTGCGCGTGCGGCGGGGTCGTCACCGCGTCTTCCATCTGCAGGTCGTTGGGGACGATCACGCACGTCACCGTTCGCTCCGCCAGCGCGATCCGCATCGCCCGGTCGATCAGATGACGGATCTGCCCGGGCTCGGTGGCCATATGCACGTACTCGTGGGCCACGTCCTTGAAGAGCGTCGTGAGGTCGACCTCCTGCTGGTAGTTGCCGCCGAGGCCGAGGCGCGCCTGCTGCCCGACGATCGCGACGACGGGCTGGTGGTCGAGCTTCGCGTCGTAGAGGCCGTTGAGCAGATGGATCGCCCCGGGGCCGGACGTGGCAAGGCACACGCCCGCCTCGCCGGTGAACTTCGCGTGGGCGCACGCCATGAACGCGGCCATCTCCTCGTGGCGCACCTGGATGAACTCGGGGCGGTCGCCGGCGCGCCCGAGCGCGCCCATGATCCCGTTGATGCCGTCACCGGGGTAGCCGTAGATCCGTTTGACCCCCCACTCGGTCGCAAGCCTGTCCAGCAGGTGGTCGGCGACGCTCTCGCTCATGCGCGGTCCTTTCGATCGTGGGTCGGCCCCGTCCACGGGGCCGTGGTGCGCCCCGTCCGCATCGCAGCGCCATGCCTTTCCGGCTACCCGCGGGCCGCTTGGCGAAACTGGCTGAGGTCCGCCTGGAGCACGCGCTCGAGCACCCCTCCCAGGTGCGCCACCGACTCGCACACCTCGACCGCGCCGGCCTCGCGCAGCTCTTCCTCGGCGAAGCCGCCGGTCATCACCGCGACGGTCGGCACGCCGGCCCGCTCGGCCGCCTGCACGTCCCACGGCGAGTCGCCGATCATCAGCGCCTCCTCGGGACGCGCGCCGACCCGCTCCAGCGCCGAGTGCACGAGGTCAAGCCGCGGCTTGGTGGCCTCGACGTCGCCTGCGCTCGTCCAGGCATCCGCGAGCCGGCGGGCGTCGAGCAGGTCCACGTAGCGCTCGATCTCCTCCGGCTTGGCCGAGCTGGCGAGCACGACCGTGTGCTCCCGCCTGCTCAGGTCGGCGAGCAGCTCGCGCGCTCCGTCCATCACCTCCACCTCGCCGATCATCTCGGCGTAGGCCTTGCCCTCGCGGTCCCGGATCGCCTCGCCGAGCCTGTGCTCGACGTCCTCGCCGGCCAGCGCCTCCACCAGCTGGTCGCCCCCCATCCCGATGTGCCGGTGGATCCGCCAGATCGGCAGCACGACCCCTTCATCGCGGAACGCCCGGTACCACGCGAGCGCGTGCTGGTAGTTGGTGTCGACGAGCGTGCCGTCGACATCGAGGATCACGGTCGCCCTCACGACGTCTCTGCCGCCGGGCGGCGGTGCCCGGCGTCGACCGTGCAGTTCCACATGCCGGCGCGCCTACCCCATGCACCGTGCGGCAAACCCCGCCCCGCACGCGACCGATTGGTCACCGGAGGCCCGGGTAGAAGGCTGATCGTCGGCGGAGTGAGCGCGTTGCGGGTGCTGCGTCGATCGAGGTGCCAATGAGCCACGGCCAGCAGATCGACAGCGACAGCCCGAAGGGGCCGACCCGGTGAGCCCCCTCACCGTCGCGGTCACCGGCGCGAGCTCGGGAGTCGGTCGCGCGACCGCGCACGAGTTCGCACGCAAGGGCGCGACGGTCGGTTTGATCGCGCGCGGCCGCGACGCGCTCGCCGGCGCCGCGAAGGAGGTCGAGTCCCTCGGCGGACGGGCGGTCGTCCTGCCCTGCGACGTCTCCGATCCGAGCGCCGTCGCGGCGGCCGCCGCGCAGCTCGAGGAGCACGACGGGATCGACGTGTGGGTCAACAACGCGATGGTGAGCGTGTTCGCACCCACGTGGGAGATAACCGCCGAGGAGTACCGCCGGGTGACCGAGGTCACCTATCTCGGGTTCGTGAACGGAACGCTCAGCGCGCTCGCGCTGATGCGGGCGCGCGACCGGGGCGTGATCGTGCAGGTGGGCTCGGCGCTCGCCTACCGGGGCATCCCCCTGCAGAGCGCCTACTGCGCGTGCAAGCACGCGATCCAGGGCTTCACCGAGTCGCTGCGCACAGAGCTGATGCACGACAGGAGCGCGGTCCGGGTGACGATGGTGCAGATGCCCGCGCTCAACACCCCGCAGTTCGACGTGGTGCGCACCCGCCTGCCGCGCCACCCTCAGCCGGTGCCCCCGATCTACCAGCCGGAGGTCGCGGCGCGAGCGATCGTAGCCGCCTCCGAGCAGCCCGCGCGACGTGAGTGGTGGGTCGGCGCCTCCACCGCCGTCACCCTGCTCGGCAACGCGGTCCTGCCGGGCGTGGGAGACCGGTATCTCGCGCGCACGGGGTTCGAGTCGCAGCAGACCGACACGCCGGTCGACGACGACCGCCCCGACAACCTCGACACGCCCCTCCCCGGTGACCGCGGCACGCACGGCGACTTCGACGCCCAGGCCCACGCCCGGAGCATCCAATGGACGCTCACGCGGCACCGGCGCATCCTCGCCGGGGCGGCGCTGGGCGGCGCCGCAGCACTCGGCGCCGCCGGACTCGCGGCACGGGCGCGCCGATCCCCCACATGAGCGAGGACGAGATCCCGCCGATCTCCGACTACGCGCTGATCGGAGACTGCCACAGCGCCGCGCTGGTGTCGCGGTCCGGATCGATCGACTGGTGCTGCCTGCCGCGCTTCGACTCCGGCAGCAGCTTCGGACGGCTGCTCGACCCCGAGCGCGGCGGCCACTGCTCGGTCGCGCTGCGCGACGGGCGCAGCGTGGCGAGCTCCTACCTGGAGGAGACGCTGGTGCTGCGCACGGCGTTCGAGAGCTCGCAGGGCAGCGCGGAGGTGATCGACTTCTTCGCGATGCGCGAGCACGGCGCGCGCAGCCCACGGCGCGAGCTCGTGAGGATCGTCGAGTGCACTCGGGGCACCGCCGAGCTCGCGCTGGACATCGCGCCACGCTTCGACTACGGCGCCGTGCGCCCGTGGCTGCGGCGCACCGGGATCGAGACGTTCGCCGCGATCGGGGGGGACGACGGCCTGCTCGTCTGGAGCGACCGCGAGCTCGAGAGCGACGGCGAGTCGCTGCGCGTCGGAGGCGCGGTGCACGCGGGCGAGCGCCTGCGACTGCTGATCAGGTACGAGCGCCCCGAGCTGCTCGAAGACGACCCGAGCCCCGCGCTCGAACCCGAGCAGATCGATGGGCGGCTGGACGAAACGCTCGCATGGTGGCGCCGGTGGAGGCAGCGGATCCGCAACGACGACGGTGGCGACCGCGGCGCGGTCGTGCGGTCGATGATCACGCTCAAGGCGCTCACGTACGCCCCCACCGGCGCGATCGTCGCGGCCGCGACCACATCGCTCCCCGAGACGATCGGCGGCGAGCGCAACTGGGACTACCGCTACAGCTGGATCCGCGACTCGACGCTCGCCGCGCACGCGCTCGCCGAGCTGGGGTGCGAACGCGAGGCCGAGCGGTTCCGCCACTTCATCGTACGCAGCTCCGCCGGACACGCCGAGGATCTCCAGATCCTGTTCGGCGTCGGCGGCGAGCGGCGCATGACCGAAGAACAGCTCGACCTCGCCGGTTACCGGGGGTCCCGGCCGGTGCGGATCGGCAACGGCGCCGCGGTGCAGCTGCAGCTCGATTCGCTCGGCGAGATCCTGAACCTCGCTTGGCGCTGGCACAAGCGCGGCCATTCGCCCGACGACGACGAGTGGAGGTTCTTCGCCGAGGTGGTCGACGCGGCGGCGGAACGCTGGTCGGAGCCCGACCACGGGATCTGGGAGTGGCCCGGCGAGCCGCAGCACTTCGTGCACTCCAAGGCATGCTGCTGGGCGGCCTTGGAGCGCGGCCTGACGCTCGCCGGGGAGTGTGCGCGCAAGGCCCCGGTGCGCCGGTGGGAACGGGCGCGGCGCGAGATCGCGCAGGCCATCGACGAGCACGGCTACGACCGCGAGCGCGGCGTGTTCGTGCAGTGCTTCGACGAGCCCGACCTCGACGCGGCCCTCCTGCTCCTCCCGATCGCCGGCTTCGTCGAGTTCGACGACGAGCGGATGGTCCGCACGACCGACGCGATCCGCAGCGAGCTCGATGCGAACGGCTTCCTCTACCGGTACCGGCGCAAGGACGGCCTGCCGGGCCAGGAGGGCGCGTTCCTGGCGTGCTCGTTCTGGCTCGCGGAGTGCCTTGCGCGCCAGGGGCGGCTCGGGCCGGCGCGCGAGGTCTTCGACCGTGCGGTCGGCGCATCGGGCCCGCTCGGCCTCTTCTCCGAGCAGGTCGACCCCAAGCGGGGCGAGCTGCTCGGCAACTACCCCCAGACCCTCACCCACCTCTCGCACGTCGCCGCTGCGGTGGCGCTCGCCGAATCCCAGCCCCAGCAGGCCGCCGCGTCCGTTTGAGCGGGGGTGCCTCGGGTAGTCGCTGCCTATGGGAATCGGCGGCTTCTTCATCCTCATCCTGGTCCTGATCGTGCTCGCGGTTCTCGGCGGCGGCGCGTATGTGATCGCGGCGGGGCTGCGCCGGCGCAAGCTCCACCCGGAGCAGGACAAGGTCGAGGGCGAGAGCCCCGCAGCGGACGGCCGTCCCGAGCACCACCGGGTGGAGAGCGAGCAGCGCACGCACTTCGCGGGCACGCCCTGAGCCCCGGCCGCGCCGGCCGTGAGCGCCACGCACCCACCGATCGCAGCGGCCGCGGTGCAGGTGGAGCGCGTCAGCGCCCGTGCCTTCACGGTGCCCACCGACGCGCCCGAGGCGGACGGCACGCTCAGCTGGCAGGAGACCTCGCTGGTGCTCGTGGAGGCGAGCGCTGCGGGGCACACCGGAATCGGCTACAGCTACACGGCCCCCCCGGCGGCGGCCCTGATCGAGAGCAAGCTCGCCGATGCGGTGCGCGAGCTGGACGCGCTCGCGCCGCAGGCGGCCTGGCAGCAGATGCGGATCGCGATTCGCAACGTGGGCTATCCCGGCCTGGCCGCGAGCGCGATCTCCGCGGTCGATGTGGCGCTCTGGGACCTGAAGGCCCGGCTGCTCGGCGTATCGCTCTCCAGCCTGCTCGGACGGGTCCGCGAGCGGGTGCCCGTGTACGGGAGCGGAGGGTTCACGACCTACAGCGCCGAGCAGATGCGCAGCCAGCTGAGCGGGTGGGTGCAGGAGGGCATCACCGCCGTGAAGATCAAGGTGGGCTCCGAACCGCAGCGTGACCCCGAGCGCGTGCGCCACGCCCGCTCGGTGATCGGCGAGGGCGTGCGGCTGTTCGTGGACGCCAACGGCGCCTACACGCGCAAGCAGGCGCTCCGCCTCGCCGAGGTCTTCGCGCAGGAGGCGGGCGCGTCGTGGTTCGAGGAGCCAGTCTCCTCCGACGATCTGGAGGGCCTGCGGCTGCTGCGCGACCGGGCCCCCGCCGGCATGGACATCGCGGCCGGCGAGTACGGCTACGACCTCTACTACTTCCGGCACATGCTCGACGCCGGCGCGGTCGACGTGCTCCAGGCCGATGTGACGCGCTGCGGAGGGATCACGCGGCTGCTGGACGTCGGCGCGCTGTGCGCTGCGCGGGGGCTGCTGCTCTCCGCGCACACGAGCCCCGCGATCCATGCGCACGTGTGCGCCGCGATCGGCCCGCTCGCCCACGTCGAGTACTTCCACGACCACGCGCGCATCGAGCGGCTCCTGTTCGAGGGCGCGCCGGCGCTGCGGGATGGATGCCTGTGCCCGGACGCCGGGGTGGCGGGGATGGGCCTGACGCTGCGCGAGGAAGAGGCCGAGCGCTACAGCGCCTGAGGAGCCGGCGCAGCGCGCAGCGACCTCGGCGCAACGACCTCAGAGGACGGGTTCGCGGCGCCGCACGCGCTCCGCGTGCTCGCGCTCGGCCTCCTGCTCGGCCTCCTCGCGGCGCTCCTCGATCCGGTCGGCGTGCTGGAGCTGCAGGCACAGGCGGCGGACGACGAGGAACGCGAGCGCCGGCACCACCCAGATCGCCACGCGGAACGCGGTCAGCAGCGTTTCGTAGCTGAGCCCGAACAGGACGTAGACGCGATCGGAGGCGCCGAACACGAACACGAGGAACACCCAGGTGAGGAACGCCACGCCGAACGCGGTGCGGTTGGGCGCGTCGCGGGGCCGGTCCAGGAGGTTGTGCGACGAGCGATCGCCGGTGAGCCGCCGTTCGATCCAGGGGAAGGCACCCAGCACGAACAGGACGAGCAGCGGGAAGGCGACACCTCCCCAGAACGGGTTGGGGATCAGCGTGTAGTGCCCCACGACCACGTCGAAACTCGGCATCAACCGCAGCGCGCCGATGAGCCACCCGAGGTACCAGTCCGGCTGGGCGCCGTTCGTCGCCAGCCAGGGCTCGAACGGTCCCCACTGCCAGATCGGGTTGATCTGCACGAGCCCGCCCAACAGGAACAGCACCGCGGCGACGATCAGCAGCAGCGCGAGCGAGCGGGGCGCCTGCCCCGGGAACATCGGCACGCCCACGAGGCGGCGCTGGGTGTGGCGCCGGTCGCGCCGGAACTGGGTGTGGTGGCGCGCCGCCACGAGCGCCAGGTGCAGTCCGATCAGCGTCGCGAGCAGGGCGGGGATCAGGAACACGTGGGCGATGTACATGCGCGACTCGAACACGCCCTTGCCGGGGAACGTGGAGCCGAAGATCAGGATGCCCAGGGGGCCCCCCACGAACGGCAGCGAGAGCAGCACGCCGTAGCCGATCGCGAGCCCGATCCCCGACAGGAGGTCATCGACCAGCGAGTAGCCGAGGTAGCCCTCGAGCAGGGACGTGAACAGCAGCAGCAGCCCGATCAGGTAGGTGAGCTCGCGCGGCTTGCGAAACGCGCCCGTGAAGAACACCCGCATCAGGTGCAGCACGATCGACGCCATGAACACGTCCGCGGCCCAGTGGTGGGTCTGGCGGATCAGCAGGCCCGCCTTGTAGGTGAGCGAGATTTCGAGCACCGACTTGTACGCCTCGCTCATCTCGCGGCCGCGCAGCGGCGCGTAGGAGCCGTGATAGACGGTCTTGGCGACGCTCGGCTCGAAGAACAGGGCGAGGTAGGTGCCCGTCGCGATCAGGACGATGAACGCGTACAGCGCGATCTCGCCCAGCAGGAACGACCAGTGGTCGGGGAACAGGTACCGGAGCGCCTTCTTGATCGCCGGCGCGGCGGCCGTGCGTTCGTCGATGAAGCGGACGGGGTCGGCGATGCGATCGCTCATGACGGCTTCGCCCTGACCCCCCACCACGCCGGCCCGACCCGCCCGGAGAAGTCGCCCGCGGCGGCGAGGTGGCCGTCCGGGTCGATCATCACCGGCAGCTGCGGCAGCGGCCTTCCCGCGGGGCCGTAGACGACCGTCGCGCCCGTCGCGGGATCGAACGTCGAGTAGTGGCACGGGCACACGAGCGCCGGTTTCGGCTCGACCGGCTGGAAGCGTGGCTTGCGGTAGAGCTCGATCGCGCAGCCCGCGTGGGTGCAGATCCGCGAGAACGCGAGGATCCCGTACGGAGCCCACGTCTCCCGCCCGTGCGGGAGCTTCAGCGCGGACGGCGCCAGCCGGATGACTACGAGCGACGACCCGATGTTCTCGGGGTCGGCGCCCTGCGGGAAGGCCGTGTAGAACGTCTCTTCCTCGATGTCCGAGGCGAGCATCGGATGGCCGCCCGGATCGACCAGGCGCCGCCCGCGATACCAGGGCGTCGCCTCCAGCGGAACGGTGTCCCACAGCGGGCCGAGCGAGAGGACGGGCGTCAGCCCGGCGAGGCCGAGCGCGCTGCCCGCCGTGGCAGCGGCCCCGACCAGGAGCTTGCGGCGGGTGAACCTGCTCCCGCTGTCGTGAACGAGCTGGACGATCTCGCGCTGCTCCTCCGGGCTCTCCTCGGGGTACTCCTCCTCGATCTCCTCGGTGACGATCAGCCGCCGGGCGATCACCGCGAGCGCCGCCGCGATGCACGCGAGCGCACCCGCGATGCACACCCCGAGCAGCGTGTTGAGCGTCTTCGTCGGGCCCATCTCGCCGTAGACGACGATGAACCCCGCGGCGAACAGCGTCGCAAGCGCCAGCAGCCCGACGACGAGGAGCTCGGCGCCGCGGTCGGGCTCGCCGGCAGGAACGATCCGGCCCTGCGGAGACTCCTCCTCCCGGGCCTTCTGCTCCGGATCGCGCGAGCGCCTGCGGCCGAACGCGAGCGCCATCAGCGTGACCAGGAGCTGCTTGGCCCTCACGCGCTGAACCTCTTCCCGAGCGCGAGGCACAACGCGCCCAGGACGATCGCCGCGAGCCACGCGATCAGTCCCTCGGGGATCGGCCCGAGGTTGCCGATCGACCAGCCGCCGCGGTTGTCGGGGCGGTTCGTCCACTGGACGTAGCGGATGATCGAGTTCAGCTGCGGGTCGCTGATCTGGTGCGAGGTGAAGCGCGGCATCAGGTAGGGGCCGATGCGCACCGCCTCGGCGATCTCGGTGGGGCCGAGCTTCTGCAGCGGCGGCACGCGCGCACCGGTCACGTACCCACCGCGGGCGACGCTCTGGTGACAGCCCGCGCAGTCTTCTGTGAAGGCCTTGAACCCTTCGGAGATGTCGCCGCCGCCCGGCTGCGGATGCGGCACGCCGGGGCCGTTGCCGAGCGCCGCGACATATGCGGTGAGCGCGGCGATCTCCTTGCGGGTGAACAGCACGCGGCGCCGCCCGGGCTGGGTGTGGATGTTCTCGAGCGGCATGAACCCGTTGCGCAGGTAGAAGTCGGCGGCCATCGCGCCGACGCCCTTCAGGGAGGGACCGGCCCCGGATATGTCGCCGGCCGTCGCGCGCGGGTGCTCGATGCCCGTGCCGCCGATCCCGTGGCAGCTCGCGCAGTTGGCGTTGAAGAGCTCTTCACCGAGCGCGACGGTCGGCTTGGGTGGCTCGTAGGTGGGCCGGACGATGCCGTTCTGGGAGGCCGCCAGCGCGACGCCCGCGCCGACGGGCACCAGCGCGATCGCCATCGCGAGCAGGCGACCGGCGCCGAGCGGGCGCGCGCGACGGCGGGACGGGCTCTGCGCCGGGCGGCTCATGACTGCTGGCACACCTCCAGCAGCGGCACCCCGATCGCGACCATCGCGCAGATCGCCGCGGTGAGCGGGTTGACCGTGACCCCCACCGAGGCGAGGAAGTGCAGGCGCCCGTATGTGATGTCGGACGGCTGCTGGGTGTGCTCGTCCTCGCGCGTCGCGCGCAGCACCGCGATCGAGACGAGCTCGGCGAGCACGCCCACGAGCACCGCGATCGCCCCCAGCGTCCCGGAGATCACGTGCACCGAGAACTGGAAGCGCCCGTACGGCGATTCGCAGCGTGCGAGCCCGAACTGCATCGCGAAGAGGAACTGCAGCGCCCATGCGGCCGGTCCGCCGAGCACCCCGAACCACACCAGCCTGCTGAGCAGCCTGGGGCTCGCGCCGCTGAGGTCGAGGCGAGCCGGTCTCACAGCGAGGGGTACAGCTCCGTGAGCAGCACGGCGACGGCGAGCACGTTGACGACGTGCCAGTACAGCGCGAGGGTCCGCACCCCGCTGACCCTGTAGCCGGTCAGCCGCGAGCGCCCGATCCAGAACAGCATCCCCAGATCGAGTAGCACGCCGAGCAGCACGTGGGCGTGGTGCGTGGCGAGCAGCGTGATGTAGGACGACGCGTAGGAGCTGCCCTGGGGGTTGACGGTGTGCAGTTCGTCGAGCAGCTGGTGGAACTGGAAGGCGAAGTAGCCCGCCTGCACGATCGCGGCCAGCGCGAGCAGCGTGGTCGTCCGGCGCAGCGCGCCGCGTCGGGCATGGCGGGCGGCGAGCGCCATCGGGACGCTGGTCGCGACGAGCACGCCGGTCAGGATCGAGGGATCGAGCGTGGCCGGCAGCGGCAGCCCCGGCGGGGGCCAATGCGCAGCGCGGAAGTCCAGGTAGAAGTAGGTGGCGATCAGCCCCGCGAACAGCATCACCTCCGAGCACAGGAGCAGCGACATCCCCCAGATGCCGCTCGGCAGGTCCCTCGCGGAGGCGGCGGCGGGCCGATGCTCGGGTTCGTAGGCGTGCCATGCGATCAACGTGGCCGCGACCGCGCCGCCGAGCGCCGCTGCGATCACGAAGTGCGAGAGCAGCAGCATGATGAACCCGGCGAACAGCAGGAGCCCGACGAGCGCGGGCCACATCGAGTGGGGCGGCATCGCCACCACCTCCTCCAGGCGGCCGTCCTGGACGCTGCTCACCGGCGTCTCGTGGCCCCGCGCGAGGACTCCCTGGCCCGCCGCCAGCCGCACGGCGTCGCGCTCGCGGTCGCGCTCGTCCCACATCGGGTACGGGCTCGAGACCGTCGGGACGACGGCGTAGTTGTAGGGCGGCGGCGGCGAGGACGTGGCCCACTCGAGCGTGTCCCCGCCCCAGGGGTCTCCGCCGACGCGCTCGCCCCTGAAGAGGCTGACGGCGAGGTTGGCGATCACCAGCACCAGGCCGGCCGCGAGCACGTAGGCGCCGATCGACTCGAGCAGGTTCAACACGGTCCAGCCGGTGCTCGCCGCGTAGGTGTAGACGCGTCGCGGCATGCCGTCGATGCCCACGATGTGCATCGGGAAGAACGTGACCCACGTCCCGATGAAGCTGAGCCAGAAGCTCAGCTGGCCGATGCGCTCGTGGTACATCCGACCGGTGACCTTCGGGAACCAGTAGTACATCCCGCCGAGGATCGGGAACACCGCGCCGCCGAAGATCACGAAATGGAAGTGGGCGACGATGTAGTAGCTCGCGTTGACCTGCTGGTCGAAGGGGATCGCCGCCACCGTGATGCCCGACAGGCCGCCGACGATGAAGAAGACGATGAACCCGACGATCCACAGCAACGGCGTCTTGAAATCCGGGGTGCCGGTGAGGATCGTGCTGATCCACGCGAAGATCTGGATCGCGCTCGGGATCACGATCACGAGGCTCGCCGCGGCGAAGTAGACCGTCACGAGGGTCGCGAGCCCGACCGCGAACATGTGGTGGGCCCACACCCCGAAGCCCAGGAAGGCGACGAGCAGCTCGGCGAGCGCGACGACCGGGAACAGCACCATGCGCCGGTGCACGAACGTCGGGATGATCGAGGTGGCGATCCCGAACGCGGGCAGGATGATGATGTACACCTCGGGGTGCCCGAAGATCCAGAACAGGTTCTGCCAGAGCAGCGGGTCGCCGCCGAACGCGACGTCGTAGAAGTGGAACCCCAGCTGGCGGTCCAGCTCGAGCAGCATGCACGCCAGGGTCAGCGAGGGAAGCGCGAACACGAGCGAGAATGCCGCCGCCAGGAACGCGAAGCAGAACAGCGGCATCCGCGCCAGCGACATGCCGGGTGCCCGCAGCTTGAAGATCGTGACGATGATGTTGATCGCCGTCGCCGTGCTGGCGATCCCGTTGAAGATCAGGCCGTACCCGTAGAAGTCGATGTTCAGGCCCGGGCTGAACTGCTTGGAGGCGAGCGGCACGTAGTCGAACCAGCCCGCGTTCGGCGCCTGGCCGGTGGCGAGCGCGATGTAGAGGAACACGCCGGAGCCGAGGAAGATCCAATAGGACACCGCGTTCATCCGTGGGAACGCCATGTCGCGGGCGCCGATCATGAGCGGGATCAGGTAGTTCCCGAACGCCCCCGTCGTCATCGGGATCACGACGAGGAAGATCATCGTGATCCCGTGCATCGTGAACATCTCGTTGAAGGCCTCCGGCGTGAGCAGCCGGTGTTCGGGCCCGATCAGCTGCGTGCGGATCAGGAGGGCCTCCACGCCGCCCGCGGCGAAGAAGGCGAGCGAGGTGAAGAAGTACATGAGGCCGATCCGCTTGTGGTCGACCGTGGTGATCCAGCCGAGCAGGCCGCGGCGCTCCTCCCACACCTCCTCGAGCAGCTCGACGTTCCGCCGGGCGGGCGCTGAGACGGAGGCGCTCATCTACTTCAGCGCCTCCAGGAACGCGGCGACCTTCTGCGATTCGCCGCCGGACAGGCCGAGGTCGGGCATGTGGTTCCCCGGCTTGATCGCCTGCGGGTCCCTGATCCACGCGGCCAGCTCCGCAGGCGTGTTCGGTATCGAGACGGCGGCGAGCGTCGAGCGCGAGCCGAGATGGGTGAGGTCGGGCCCGATCGTCCCGCGCGCTTCGGAGCCCCGCAGCTGATGGCACCCGCCGCAGCCGCGCGCCATGAACAGGGCGCGGCCTTCGCCCGCCGCTGCGCCGCCCGTCGCGGGCGACGGCCTCGTCGCGGCCGCGAGCCACGAGTTGAACGCCCCCGGTGGTTCGGCGATCACCGTGAGGCGCATGTGCGCGTGCTGGAGGCCGCAGAATTCAGAGCACTGCCCCAGGTAGGTCCCCACGTCCGGGGTTTCGAGCAGGATCCGGTTCTCGCGGCCGGGGATCATGTCGATCTTGCGTGCCAGGCGGGGCACCCACAGGCTGTGGATCACATCCGCCGTGGTCGCGACGAGCTGGACCCGCGTGCCCGCGGGGATGTGCAGTTCGTTGGCGGTGACCGCGCCGGTCGCCGGGTAGCGCACCTCCCACCACCACTGCCTGCCGATCACCTGGACGGTCATGCGCGTCGACCCCGACTTCGGCGCCGCGCTGAACCGGATCGCGTAGATGTCGCTCGCGCCGAAGAGCGTCACCAGCACGATCAGCGGGATCACGATCCCGAACGCGATCACGATCGCGTTGACCACCCCCTCGCGTTCGCCCAGCACCGGCAGCCCGCTCGATCGGCGTCTGAGGTATCCCAGCGCGAGCAGCCCCACCGCCCCGAAGAACACCACGCTCGCCGCGCCCAGCATCCACCACCACAGGACCGAGATCACGTGCGTCTGCTGGCTGCGCGGCGCGAGGATCGACTGGCGCCCTCCACACCCGCTCAGGCCGGACGCGATGGCGAGGAGCCCCGCCGCGCACACGCCCCGGACCAGCAGGCGCCGGCGAGGACCGGGCCTCCCCCCCTCGCTCATCGCCCACGCCCGCGCGCGTGAGGACCCCTCCGAGCCGGGCCCGCGCAGAACGAGAGCCCGGTCGCGCACGGCCGGGCTACTTGCACCGGAGCTCCATGTCAGGCGCCTACCCGGATCCTCCGAGCGAAAAACGCCGCCGGCGCGCGATCATCCGCCGGCGGAGGAGAGTCCCGCGACCTCGCTGTCGCGCCCGTGGAATCGCGGAACTATCTCGCTCGCGTAGACCTCGAAGAAGCGCTCGTGGTCGTCGCCGATCTGCTGGACATAGAGCTCGTCGAAGCCGGCCTCCTCGTATGCCCGGATCGCGCTGAGGTGGCGATCCAGGTCCGGACCGCACGGCACGGCCTCGGCGACGGCGTCCTCGTCCACGAGCTCGCTCGCCTGTTCGAAGTGGGCGGGCGTCGGAAGGATCTGCGCGAGCTCCCCCGGCAGCTGCTCGTTCGGCCACAGCCGGTGCGTCCTCGCGCGGGCCTCGGCCTCGTCCTTGCTCCAGCACACCTTCATCCCGCCCGCGACGATCCCCGGCCGCGGCGCCGGCGCGCGGTACTGGCCGACGGCCTCCGCATCCGGCTGGACCGTGCAGAACCCGTCTCCGATCCGCCTCCGGCCAGCGGTCTCCGAGGATGTGCTCGTCAGCGCCTCGCCGCTGCCGAGGCCCAGGGCGAAGCGGCCTTCGAGCAAGATCGAGCAGGTCGCGGCGGCCTGCGCGATGATCGCCGGGTGGATCCGCATCGTGGGGCACGTCACGGCGGTCGTGACGCGCATGCCCGGGATCTCGCCCGCGAGCGCGCCGATCACAGACCACACGAACGAGCTGTGGCCCTGCGCGTCGTTCCAAGGATGGAAGTGGTCGGAGATCCAGAGGTCGCGGAAGCCCGCGCGCTGCGCCAGCCGCGCCTGCTCGATGAGTGACCGGGGGCCGAACTCCTCGCTCGAGAGGAAATAGCCGAGCTTCATCGCTGCCTCCTTCGTGGGTTCCAGGAGGGGCGCCTACCCGGGGAGCTCGCCGCCGAATCCCGGCGCGGAGTTGCTCGCCCGGTCATGCGGTGAGCATCGCTTCGAGCGCACTCCAGGGCCGCTTCGATGGCTGGGGGCGGGGTAGCGGGACGCGCAGGGTGCACGCACGATCGAACACCCCGGGATGGCGCGTGGGCCTTCTGCTGCTGGCGACCGTGTGGGCGCTGCTGCTCGGCGCCTGGCTGCTGCTGGTCGATACCTCGTCCGTGGCCGAGTGGGCGTCCGGCGCGGGCGCCGCGCTCGTGGCGACGATCGCGGCGGCTGCGGCCTACACGAGCGGGATCTCGCGGATGCGCCCCAGCCTCGACCTCGCCCGGGCCCTCGGCAGCCAGCTCGCGCGGGTCCCGCCCGACCTCTGGCTGCTCGCACGGGAGCTGGTGAGGGCGCTCGCCGGCCGTCACCCGCGCGGACGCTTCCACGAGCTCCGCCTCCCGCTGCCGGTCGACGCGCGCTCGGATGCGAGACGGGCCGCGATCGAGACGTTCGGCTCCCTGGCGCCCAACACGATCGTGCTCGGCGTCGACGACGAGGGCGTGATCGTCCATCAGCTCGCTGCCCGCCGAGACGAGCGCGACGGCGTGGAAGGCCTCGGCGCGTGAACGCGTGGCTGATCGCCGCGCTGGCGCTGCTGCCTGCCCTGCTGGCATGTGGGGTGGTCTGCTTCCGCCGCCCCGCCGCCGACGGGCTGGTGGCGCTCGAGCTCGCCGGCCCGATCGCGACCGTGGAGCTGATGCTGCTCGCCGAGGGAACGGGCCGCCAGCCGTTCATCGACCTCGCGCTGGTGCTCGCGGTGATGGGCTTCATCGGCGCCCTCGCGTTCGCGCGCGTGATGGAGGACGGGTCGTGAGAACGGTGTTCGTCGACATCCTGCTCGTGGCCGGGGTGATCGTGCTGCTGCTCTGTGCCGCGGGGGTGCTCGTGATGCGCAGCGCCTATGACCGCCTGCACTACGCCTCCGCCGCGGGCTGGGGCGCGGCGCTGATCGCCGCGTCGATCCTCGTGCACAACTCGCTCTCGCTGATCGCGAACAAGGCGCTCGCGACGGCGTTCGTCCTGCTCGTGTGCGGGCCGGTGCTCGGCCATGTCACGGCGCGGGCACTGCGCATCCGCGAACGGGGGGCCTGGAACGTGCGTTCCGGAGAGCGGCCCGGCGCGGGGGAGCGCCGCTCGTGAAGGCCATACAGATCGGGTTGTTCGTGCTCCTCGCGCTCGGCGGTCTCGGCGTCGTGCTCGTACGCGACCCGCTGCGCCAGGCGCTGATGGTGGGCGTCTACGGGCTCCTGCTCGCGCTGCTGTTCTTCGTGATCGGCGCGCCCGACGTCGCGCTCTCGCAGATCGTCGTCTCGACGGTCGCCGTGCCGGTGATGATCCTCGTGACGCTCGCGAAGGTTCGCTCGCAGGAGGCGGGCGACCGCGAGGGCGAGGATCCGGGGTCGCGGGGAAGCGGCGGATGAGCGAGCGCGCGCGCCTGGTGATGTTCCTCGCAGGCGGAGCCGGTCTCGCCGCGCTGCTGGGCTGGGCGCTGGCGGGGCTTCCCGCGTTCGGAGCGTTCAACGGCGCGTACGCGCTGCTCATAAACCACGTCGTCGTCGCGCAGCGCGCCGCGACCGACGCCGTCACGGCGGTGAACTTCGACTACCGCGGCCTGGACACCTTCGGCGAGGAGTTCATCCTCTTCACCTCGGTGATCGGGCTCGCGGTGCTCCTGCGCGAGCAGCGCGGCGAGCACACGGGCCCGTCCGCCCAGACCAGCGACGAGCACCGCTTCCAGGGATCCAGCCAGGCGCTGCGGGGGTTGACGCTGGCGCTGATCGGCCCGATCGTCGTTCTGGCCCTGTACCTCGACTCGCACGGCGCCCTGACGCCGGGGGGCGGCTTCCAGGGGGGCGTGGTCGGCGCCGCCGCGCTGCTGATGGTGTTCCTCGGCGGCGGCTACATGATGATGCGCCGCGTCTCCCCGCACGGGATGGTCGAGCTCGCCGAGGCCAGCGGTGCCGCCGGCTACGGGCTGGTCGGGCTCGGCGGGCTCGTGTTCGCGGGCGTGTTCTTCAAGAACTTCCTGGGCGGGGGCACCCCCGGGCAACTGGTCTCGGCGGGCACGATCCCGTTCTCGAGCATGGCGGTCGGCCTGGAGGTGACCGGAGCCTTCGTCCTGCTGTGGACCGAGTTCCTCGATCAGGCGCTGATGGTGAGCGGCGAGTGAGCGTCCTCGCGTACGGAACGGCTGCGTGGCTGATGCTCGTCGGCCTGTACGGGATCGTCACGAGCCGCAACCTGATCCACATGGTGATCTGCGTGTCGGTGGTGCAGTCCTCGACGTACGTGCTGATCCTCTCCGTCGGGTACAGGGTGAACGCCTCGGCGCCGATATTCGCCGACATCCCGCCGGGATCGCGCGCGGTCGATCCGATCGTGCAGGCCCTCACGCTGACCGACGTGGTCGTCGAGGCGACCGTCGTCGCCCTGCTGCTCGCGCTCGCCGTTCAGGCGCACAAGCGCTTCGGCACCCTGGACCCGAGCGAGCTCACACCGCTTCGGGGCTAGCACCTTGAGCTCCCTGGTGCCACTGACGGTCGCCGTGCCGCTGCTCGGCGCGGCCGTGCTCGCGGCGTTCTGCAAGGTGCTGCCGCGCGCCGCGATCGACGCGATCGGCGTCCTCTGCGCGATCGCGGTCGTGACGCTCTGCGCGCTGGTCACCGCCGACACCGGGCACATGATCGTGTACTGGTTCGGGGGCTTTCACCCGCACGGCTCGGTCGCTGTCGGGATCTCGTTCTCCGTCGACCGGCTCGGTGGCGGCATGGCGGTGCTGAGCGCGGTGCTCGTAACAGCCGCGATGGTCTACTCGGTCCACTACTTCGACGAGATCGGATCGCTCTACTCGGCGCTGATGCTCGTGTTCCTCGGCGCGATGGTGGGGTTCTGCCTGACCGGGGACCTGTTCGACCTGTTCGTGTTCTTCGAGCTGATGAGCGTGGCCGCCTACGCGCTCACCGCCTACAAGATCGAGGAGGCCGGCCCTCTCCAGGGCGCGATCAACTTCGGGATCACCAACAGCGTCGGGTCGTTCTTCATGCTCACCGGGATCGCGCTGCTCTACGGGCGCACGGGCGCGCTGAACATGGCGCAGATCGCCGCGACGCTCTCGGGACACCCCGCGGACGGCCTCGTCAAGGTCGCGCTGCTGCTGATCATGGGAGGACTGCTGATCAAGGCGGCGATCGTGCCGCTGCACTTCTGGCTGGCGGACGCGCACGCGGTCGCGCCCGCGCCGGTCTGCGTGCTGTTCAGCGGCGTGATGGTCGAGCTCGCGCTCTACGGGCTCGCGCGCGTCTACTGGGACGTGATGTCGGGACCGCTCGCATCGCACGCAGGGGGGTTACGGGCGACGCTGATCGCGCTCGGCGTGCTCACGGCGGTGATCGGCGCGGTGATGTGCGTGGCCCAACGGCACATCAAGCGGATGCTGGCCTTCTCGACGATCAGCCACACCGGGACGTTCCTGATCGGCATCGGCCTCTTGAACCCCCATGGCCTCGCGGCCGCCGCGCAGTACGTCGTGGCGCACGCGTTCCTGAAGGCCGCGCTGTTCATGGCCGCCGGGATCCTGCTGCACCGCTTCGTGAGCGTCGACGAGCACGAGCTGCGCGGGCGCGGCCGCGGCGCCGACGCCGGCCTGAGGGTCGCCGCGCTGGTGTTCGTCGGCGGCGGGCTCGGGCTCGCGGCGCTGCCCGTCGTGGGGACGTTCTTCGGCAAGTCCGCGCTGGAGAGCGCCGTCGGCGACGCGCACGGTTACGCGTGGGTGATCGCGGTGCTGATCCTCACCGCTGCGCTCACCGCGGGCGCGATCCTGCGCGTCGCCGGGCGGGTGTTCGCCGGATGGGGCCCGGAGGTCTCCCGTCACCACTCCGAGCTCAGCGCCGTGAGCGACATGCCCGAGACCCTCGGCCCTCACGACCGGACACCGGCGGTGATGAGCGCCACCCCCGCGATCCTGCTCGTGGTCGGTCTCGGCATCGGGCTCGTGCCGAGCCTGCGGGACGCGATCGCGCAGGGGGCTGCAACGATGACCGACCGCGCCTCCTACGTCGCCCGGGTCTTCGATCTCCACGCTGCCCACACGGTCCCGGTCCCGCATGCGCCGCTCTCGGCCGAGGCGTTCGTGTTCGCTGCGCTGACCGTCGTGGTGGCGGTGCTCACCGCGTGGCTGGCGCTCCGCCCACCGTCCTGGCGGGTCGCCCGGACGGGCGAGCGCGTCCTCACGCCGATGATCGTCGCGGTGCGCAGGCTGCACTCGGGATGCGTGAACGACTACATCGCGTGGGTCGTCGCGGGCATCGCCGTGATCGGCGGCGCGCTCGCCCTGATCTGATCGCGGGACCGCGGTCGAGCCGGGGGTCCGCCGTCGGGGCGCGCGCCCTCTCGCGCCCGTTTTGCGGGCCACCGCAGGGGTAGCCAGAAGCTGTGAGGAGCGACCCACGAGACCCGGGCAAGCCCTCCGACCAGCTCCCGGAGGAGGCCCCTCCCGAGCAGGTGCCCGACGACGCGCCGCGCGCGGACGCAGGCGCCGCCCGCGAGTCCGCACGCCGGCACGCGGTCAGCGTGAGCCGCGCGGCGCGGGAGCGCGAGCACGCGTGGGAGCGCTCGCGCGAGCACGGCGCCCGGACCCCCGGCAAGACCTGACATCCCGGCCAGAGCAGCGCGATGTCCCACGTCCCCACAGGCGAGCGACCCCACGAGACCTCGAAGGAGCGGCTGGACCGCAACCTCGAGGAGCTCACCGGCGAGCTCCGCGTCATCGTCACCGGGGTGCAGGTGCTGTTCGCGTTCCTGCTGATCGTGCCGTTCAACACCGGCTTCGAGCACGTGGGGAGCTTCGAGCGCGCCGTCTACTTCGTGACGCTCGTGCTCGCGGCGCTCGCTGCGGTCTGCATGATCGCGCCCTCTGCGCAGCACCGGCTCCTGTTCCGCCGGGACGACAAGCGGCACATAGTGTTCAGCGCCAACCGCGTCGTGATCGCCGGGCTCGTGCTGCTCGCGCTCGCGATGTGCGGCTGCCTGCTGCTGGTGACGACCAAGCTCTTCGGCGCTGCCGCGGGCGCGGTCACGGCGGGCGTCGGCGCGCTGCCCTTCATCGTCCTGTGGTTCGCGGGGCCGATCATGCGACTTCGGGCCGTCGCGTCGCGGCCGCCGCCTCCCACGCCGATCCGCGGCGCGACGGCCCGCGCCACGCGGAAGTCCCGGACTTCCTAGGTCCAGTCCGAGCGCCTGCGCGTGCGGGCCCGCACGACGGCCGCGCCGAGTGGCCGGATCTCGCCGAGTGGCTGGATCGAGCCTGGGTAGGAGCGAGGGGTGGCTCGAAGTCGCTCCGATCGTCCGCTCAAGCCCGATGAGCGACGGCTGCTCGCGGTGCTCGGCGTGCCGACGTTCACGATGGCGTACGCCACGACGGTCGTGTCCACCTACCTGCCCGTCGTGGCGAGGCAGTTCACCCACTCCGCGATCGCGATCGGGCTGATCCTCGCGGGCGAGGGCCTGACCGCCCTCGTCATACCGCTGCTCGCCGGCACCTGGTCGGACACCTTGCGCGCCCGGGGCGGCTCACGTCTGACGTTCCTGCTCGCCGGCACCCCGATCGCCGCGGGCTCGCTGGCGGTGCTCGGGCTCGTAGGGACGCTCGCCGTCATGGGAGTGCTCGTCGCCGTCTTCTTCGCCGGCAACTTCCTGAGCTACGAGCCGTACCGCGCGCTCTACCCGGACCTGCTCGCCGACGAGGTCGCCGGCCGCGGGCAGGGCACGCAGGCGGTGTGGCGCGGCGCGGGAACCATCACCGCGCTCGCGGGAGGCGGCGTGCTGCTGAGCGTGTGGAGCAACCTCCCGTTCCTCCTCGGAGCCGGACTGGAGATCGCGGGCGCCGTGCTGCTGGCGCTCGCGCTCCCACACGTCGCGAAGCGTGCACAGGGCCGGGCGCTGTGGCCGGGGCGGGCGGAGCTCGGGAAGGGCGCGCAGGACGTCCTCAGCCGCTCGCGCCGGCTGCTCGCAGAGCACGGCGAGCTGCGCGTCTACCTGTTCGCGAACCTGCTGTGGGAGCTGTCGCTCGGGGCGCTGAAGACGTTCATCGTCCTGTACGTCACCCGCGGGCTCGGACGGAGCCTGTCGGCGGCCTCGCTGATCATCGGCGCCGTGGCGGTGATAATCCTCGGCGGCGCGATCGCGAGCGGCAAGCTCGCCGACCGCTTCGGGCGGATCCGCGTGATGGGCTGGGGGCTGTGGTTCTACGGGGGCGCGCTCACCCTGCTGATCTTCACCCACGCCACGCCCGTGCTGATCGCGGCGGCACCGCTGATCGCGTTCGGCGGCGGGCTGACGATGACGCTCCCCTACGCGATCCTGATCCCGTTGATGCCCGAGAAGGGCCACGGGATGCTCACGGGGTTCTACAGCCTCAGCCGGGGTCTCGGGGTGATGCTCGGGCCGCTGCTCGCGGGCGTCGCGATCGACGTGCTCTCCCCCGCGTTCTCGAGCACCCACGGATACGCCGCGATGTGGATCGTGAGCGCCGGTGCGATCCTGGCGAGCATCCCCGTCCTCTGGCGACTCGGTGCGGACGTCGAGCCCGAGGGTCGCAGGCGCCGCGAGGCCACCTCGCCGGGCTGAGCCCCGGTGGAGGGGCTATGGTGGTCGCTCGGGTCCCGACTCCGAACGCGCAGTGACGCTCATCCTGCTGATAGTGCTCCCGCTCGTCGCGCTGCTGCTCCTGCTGATCAGCAGCATGAGCAACGGCACGCACTACACCCCGCAGGCCTACTACCGCCGCAAGCGCCTCGGCGCGCCGGTGACGTTCGGGGTCGACGCGCTGGGGCCGCGGCCGCGGAGGCGCCTGCCCGAGGAGGTCGAGCGCGAGGGCGATCCGCGCTAGGTTCGAGCTCGACTCACGCGAGCCCGAAAGGCGGTCACCCCATGCGTCCCGACATCGCCCCCGGCGCGAAGTTCCCCGACTACCAGCTGCCGGACCACGCCAAAACGCCTCGCACGCTGAGCGAGCTGCAGGGCGAGGATCCCCTGATCCTGACGCTCGCACGGGGGCTCTACTGCCCCAAGGAGCACATGCAGCACCTCGAACTCGCAGCGGCGTACCCGAAGATCGCGGTCGCCTACACGCAGGTGGTCACGATCTCGACCGACGAGGACCACGAGCTCAAAGAGCTGCGCGCCTCGGTCGGAGCCCAGTGGACCTTCCTGTCCGACCCCGGGCGCACCGTCCAGAAGGACCTCGATATCGCCGAGTACACCGATCCCGAGCACGACCCGATGATCCCCCACACGCTCGTGCTGAAGCCGGGGCTGATCGTGCACAGCGTCTACAACGGCTACTGGTTCTGGGGCCGCCCCTCGGTCGCCGAGCTGTGGCGCGACCTGCGCGAGGCGAGCCGCGAGATCCGCCCCGACTGGGACCTGAGCACGCCGGGCCTGCGCGAGGCCTGGGAGGCCGGGGACCGCTCGGCCTTCCACGGCTTCGACTGACGCGGGCGCGTCAGTGCGGCCGCTCGCCCGCGATCAGCGCGAGGGCGTGCGGCAGCGCCGCCAGGAGCGCGGGCTCGACCTGCTCGATCGCGCGCGGGCTTCCCGGGAGGTTCACGATCAGCGTGGCGCCGCACACGCCCGCGACGCCCCGCGAGAGCGCCCAGTGGGGAGTGTGCGGGCGTGAGGCGGCCCGCACGGCCTCCGCGAGCCCCGGGATCGGCCGTTCGATCACGGCGGACGTCGCCTCGGGGGTCACGTCGCTCGGGCCGACGCCGGTCCCGCCCGTGGTGAGCACGAGGGCGCGCCCCTCGGCGACGAACTCGCGCAGGACCGCCTCGATCTCGCCGCGATCGTCGGCGACGAGCGCGCGGGCGACGACATCCAGCCCAAGGCGCTCCGCCAGCCGCGCGAGCGCCGGGCCGCCCTCATCGACGCCCTCGCCTGCGGCCTTGGAGGTGCTCACCGTCAGCAGCGCAGCGCTCCGCGCGGGCCCCGGTGCGGCATCCCGCGCCCGCCCCGGCGCGGCATCCCGGGCGGGCTCGGGCGCAGCCGCGCCGGCCCGGGCGTAGTCGTGACGGCCACCCGACTTCTCCAGCAGCACCACCTCGGAGATCTCCACGCCCCGCTCGATCCCCTTGACCATGTCGTACACCGTGAGCGCCGCGACGGCCGCAGCGGTCATCGCCTCCATCTCCACCCCCGTGCGCGCGCGTGTGCGCGCCTCGGCGACGAGCTCGACCACCCCGCTGTCCTGCGACACCGATGCCCGGACGTCCACGAACGTCAGCTCCAGCGGGTGCGCGAGCGGGATCAGGTGACCCGCCTGCTTGGCCGCCGCGATACCCGCCAGTCGTGCGACGCCCAGCACCTCCCCCTTGGGTCCGTCGCCGCGCGCGACGGCGCGGGCGCTGTCCGCCGACATGCGCACGAGCGCTCGCGCGCTGGCCCGGCGCTCGGTGACGGGCTTCTCGCCGACATCGATCATGCGCGCCGCTCCGTCGTCGCCGAGGTGGGTGAGCCGCGGCTCGCTCACCCGCCCGTCACCCAATCGCTCGCACCGGGGCCTTCGCGCTTCCAGATCGGGAGCTCCTGCTTGAGCCGGTCGATCGCCGCCCGGGCGCCCGCGAAAGCTTCCTCGCGATGCGCCGCGGAGACGGCCACCACCACGCTCGGCTCGCCGCGCGGGACGGTGCCCACGCGATGCTCGACGGCGATCCGGCGCAGCCCGTGCTCGTCCAGGCAACGCTGCGCGAGTGCTGCGAGCTTCTGCTCGGCCATCTCCGCATACGCCTCGTACTCGAGGCGGTCGACCGACCGCGTCACGCCCTGGAAGGTCACGAGGGCGCCCGCGTCGGGATCGGCGACCACCCGCTCGAGCTCCCCCGCTGACAACGGCTCTGCGCTCACCCGCGCGTGGACCCGTCCCGATGGCGAGGAGCCGCCGCTGACCGGAGGGATCAGCGCGAGCTCGTCACCTGCCTGCAGCACGGTGTCGGTGTCGGCGTACTCGCGGTTCACCGCCATCCGCACGGGCAGCCGCTGCAGCAGCTCGCGCAGCTCCTCGCGCGCACCGAGCGCGGTGATCGCGTCGGCGACGGTGGCGCCGTGGTGGAGCGTGAGCTGCACGGAGTCCCGCCCCGCGCGTTCCCGGAGCATCGCGAACAGCCTGACGCGCACCTCGAGCCCCTCGCCGGTCGGCGCAGCGCTCACGCCGACCATCCCGTGAGCGTGCGCAGCGGCTCGATCGCCACGCGCTCGCCCGCACGCACGGCGGTGCTCGACGCCGGGATCAGCGCGAGCGCGTCGGCGCCCAGCAGCGAGGTGAGCACGTGGGAGCCCTGCCGACCGGTCAGGCGCGCGTGCCAGCCGTCGTGCGCGAGCCGCAGACGGCAGCGCACGGCGTGTGCGCGGCCGGCGCGCTTCTCGTAGGTGTCGTCGAGCACGGCGGTCGTTCCCGCCGCCACCTCGAGCGCGCCCTGCAGCGCGCGCAGCGCAGGCGCGGCGAGCAGCGCGAACGTCACCACCGCCGACACCGGGTTGCCCGGGAGGCCGAACACGAGCTGCCTCCCGCGCACGCCGAACCACGTGGGCCGCCCGGGGCGCAGCGCGATCCCCCAGAAGACCTGCTCGACCCCGATCGCCGCGAGGCTCGGACGGACGTGGTCGTGCTCCCCGACCGACACCCCACCGCACACCACGCACACCTCGGTGTCCTCGAGCGCACGCTCGAGCGCCTCCCGGGTGCGGTCGCGATCGTCGGGCACGCGCACGGGATTCTCCACCAGCGCGCCGGCGCGAGCGATCATCGACCCGATCGTGAGGGAGCTCGTGTCACGCACCATCCCGGGGCGGAGGGGATCGCCGGGCCCCGAGAGCTCGTCGCCGGTGACGAGCAGCGACACCCGGGGGCGGATCGCGCACCTCGGCCGCGGGTTGCCGAGCGACGCGAGCACGCCCAACTCGATCGGTCCGATCGTCGTGCCCGCCCGGAGCACCGTGGCGCCCTGCTCGACGTCCTCGCCGGCGCGCCGCACGTCGCTGCCCACGCTCGGGGCGAGCGCCACCTCGACACCTCCGTCCAGTCGTGCGGTGTCCTCGACGCGGACCACCGCGTCCGCGCCGGCGGGGAGCATCGCGCCGGTCGATATCGCGATCGCCTCGCCGGGCTGCAGCGCCGCCTCGGCGGGCCTCCCGGCGCGGGACTCGCCCGCCAGCCTCAGGATGACGGGGCTCCTCGCGCGCGCGCCGCTGAGGTCCTGCGCCCGGACGGCGAAGCCGTCCATCGCGGAGTTGTCGAAGGCCGGCACCGGCGCGGGCGCCACCGCATCCTCTGCGAGCACACGGCCCACCGCGTGCATGTCGAGCGGCACCGGCTCCGGGCCGAGCGGACGGACCCGCTCGAGAACCAGCTCGCGGGCGCGCTCCAGCTCTACGAGGCCGCTCGCCGCCATCTCGGCGTCACTGTAGTGCGACACTGCTCGTGTGAGCGGAACCGGTGCGATCGCCGCCGTGCTCGCAGGCGGCGCGGGCACTCGGCTCGGCGGCTCGAAGCCGACCGTGCCGCTGGCGGGCAGCCCGCTGATCGGCTACCCGTTGCGCGCGGCGCGCGCGGCGAACCTCGACGCGGTCGTGGTCGCGAAGCCCGGCACGCGCCTGCCCGCGCTGTCCGAGCCCGTAGTGCGCGAGCCGCCGGCGCCCGTGCATCCCGCCTGCGGCGCGCTCGCGGCGCTTCGCTACGCGCAGGCGCAGGCGCACGTGGGGGCCGTGGTGCTGATGGCGTGCGACATGCCGTTCCTCACGCCGCAGCTCCTCGCCTGGCTGGCGGGGCTCGAGGGCGCGGTGATCGTGCGCGAGGGCGAACGCCTCCAGCCGCTCCTCGGCCGCTACCCGGTCGACCGCGCCGTCGCGGTCGCCCACACCCTCGCCGAGGGGGGCTCGCTCGTCTCCGCGCTCACCGCCGGCGTGACGCGCGTGGTGGAGGAGGCGGAGCTGCGCAGCTTCGGAGACCCCCGGCGGCTGCTGTTCAACGTCAACGAACGCGCCGATCTCGAGCTCGCCGCACGGATGCTCGAGCACCCCGCCGAGGGCGGTTCCCCGCGTCAGCCGGGCGTGGCCTCCTCCGCGCCCGCCGCCGAACCGTGAGGGCCGTCAGCCGAGATCCGCTCCGCGGCTGCGAGCAGATCGGCCAGCGGCACCCCAGCGCGGCCGGCCATCCAGCACGCGAGCGGCGCTGCGGTCCGCTCCGAGGAGTGGGCTGCGATCCCCGCCAGGTGCAGCAGCGCGCCGGCCTCCTCGCGGGTGGGCGCCGGCGCGCCACACGCGCCGGCGAACGTCGTGAGCCATTCGTCCCTGTTCATGCGGGCGAGGCTAGCGTCTCGGCGACGTCATGCGGCGCGTACGGATCGAGCACCCGGGTAGTCGCAGACCTGTGCGCGATCTGCTGAACCGGCCCCTGCGTGACCTGCGCGTATCGGTCACCGACCGTTGCAACCTGCGCTGCCGCTACTGCATGCCGCGCGAGATCTACGGCGCGGCACACGAGCACCTCCCCCGCGAGGAGCTGCTCAGCTTCGAGGAGATCGCCCGTGTCGTGCGCGTGCTCGCCGCGCACGGCGTGAGCAAGGTGCGCCTGACGGGCGGCGAGCCGCTCCTGCGGCGCGATCTTCCCCGGCTCGTGGAGATGCTCGCCGCGATCGAGGGCATCGACGACCTCGCGCTCACCACGAACGGCCTGCTGCTCGCGCGCCAGGCGCAGCGGCTCAGGGACGCCGGCCTGACGCGCGTGACCGTCAGCCTCGACGCGCTCGAGGACGCGGACCTGCGCGCGATCGCCGACGCCCCGATCTCGGTCGAGCGGGTGCTCGCCGGGATCGACGCGGCCGCCGGGGCCGGCCTCGCACCGGTGAAGGTCAACATGGTCGTCAGGCGCGGTCACAACGAGCACTGCGTGCCCGCGATGGCGGAGCACTTCCGCCATACGGGGCATGTCCTGCGCCTGATCGAGTACATGGACGTGGGCACGACCAACGGCTGGGTCCTCGATGAGGTGGTCCCCGCGGCGGAGATGCTCACCGCTGTGGCTGCACGATGGCCCCTGGCTGCTCTGCCCCCCGCGCGCGAGGGCGAGGTCGCCGAGCGCCACCGCTACCTCGACGGCGCCGGCGAGATCGGCGTGATCAGCTCGATCAGCGCGCCCTTCTGCGGATCCTGCACGCGTGCGCGGCTGTCCGCCGACGGGCGGGTGTACACGTGCCTGTTCGCGGTGCAGGGCCACGACCTGCGACCGCTGCTGCGATCGCGCAGCGGCGATCGGGCGCTCGCCGAGCAGATCGAGCGGATCTGGGGCGCGCGGAGGGACCGATACTCGGCCGAGCGCGCCCGCGCCTCCCGGCCCCGGGCGCGCAAGGTCGAGATGTCCTACATCGGCGGCTGAGCGCTCGGGCCGGCGCCGCCGCGGGTGACGAGCAGCTTCATCGACAGCAGCACCGCCGCGCTCACGATCACGAGGATGCAGGCGAGCGCGAGCGCGCCGGGCAGGTCGGTGGCGAACCGTTCGTAGATCGCCAGCGGGGCGGTCTGCGTGACGCCCTGATAGGAGCCGGCGAACATCAGCGTCGCCCCGAACTCGCCCAGCGCGCGCCCCCACGCGAGGGCGACGCCCGCCAGCAGGCCCGGCCGCGCGAGCGGCAGCGCCACGCGCACGAACGCCATCGCGGGGCCGACACCGAGCGCACGCGCCACCTCGACGTGCGCAGGCTCGATCGATGTGAACGCTGCGTGGGCGGCGCGGACGTAGAACGGCGACGCCACGAACGCGAGCGCGACGATCACCCCCGCCGTCTGCAGCACGAGCGCGATGTGCAGGTCGGACAGCGCGCCGCCGAGCACGCCGTGTGGCCCGAGCGCGGCGAGCAGCGCGAGACCCGCCACGACGGGCGGCAGCACCAGCGGCAGCTCGATCGCGGTCAGGACGAGCGCCTGGCCGCGGAACCGGCGCCGCGCGAGCAGGTAGGCAGCGGGCGTGCCGACGGCCACCGTCAGCGCGATCGCGATCGAGGTCGTCTCGATGCTCAGCAGCAGCGCTTCGCGCACCGGCGCCTGGCCGAGCGCGGAGATCATCCGCCCGGGCGCCACGTCGACGAACAGGGCCACGACCGGCAGCGCGAGGAACACGAGCACCACCGCCAGCGCCGCAACGAGCAGCAGCTGGAAGCCCAGCCGGTCCCGGTGACCGCGCGCGGTCATCCGCCCGGCGGCAGGAAGCCCGCGGCCAGCAGCGCGCTGCGGCCACTGCCGCGGAGCAGCCCCGCCACGAACGCCTGCGCCTGCGCGCGGTGCGCGCTGCCGCTCACGACGGCGATCCCGTAGCGCACGACCGGCTGCATCGAGGCCGGCAGCTCGATCGCCCGGATGCTGCCCGCCGCGGCGGCGACGTCGGTGGCGTAGAGGAAGCCGGCGTCCACGGCCCCCTGGGACAGCTTCCCCACGATGCCCGTGACGTCCGGCTCGCGATCGCGCATGTTCGCGAGCACCGCGCGCCGCCGGGTCGCGGGAAGGCGCGCGATCGCTTCTGCGGTGTAGGAGCCGACGGGCACCGTCGCCGTGCCCACCGCGATCCTCACGCCCGCGCGCTCGACGCCGGCGAGCGAGTCGACCTTCGAGGTGCGCGGCACCGCGAGCACGAGGCGGTTGGCGGCGAACACGACAGGCCGTTCGACGAGCCCCTTCGCGTAGAGCAGCTGCGGGAACCGCGTGTTGGCGGAGGCGAACACATCGGGATCGACCCCCTGCTCGATCTGGGCCGCGAGCGCGTCGGAGGCGGCGAACTCGAAGCTCGTGCGGGTGCCCTTCAGGGTGCGGGAGTAGTCGGTGAACGCCGCCCGCAACGACGCCGCGGCGGCGACCCGCATGTCGGAGGGGCCGTTCGCCCCACACCCTCCCGCCGCCACCAGGCACACCAGCAGCACCGGCGCGAGCGCGAGGCGGACACGCCCCATCACGTCCCTCGCTCGAGGATCACCGAGGTGGCCTTGACGACCGCCGTCACGCGCACCCCCTCCGCGAGCCCGAGCTCTCGCACCGAGTCGCGGGTGACCGCGGAGGTGAGCATGAACGGGCCCGCCTCGATCTCCACGAGGGCCATCACGCCGCCGACCTCCACCGAGCGCACGACCCCCTCGAGCCGGTTGCGCGCCGAGCTCCGCGTCCCGGTTCGGTGGCGCTCGGGCGCGGCCGCGAGCCGCTCCACCTCCGACGCCGGCACCAGCCGCCTGTTGCGCTCGTCGCGCTCGGTGCGGAGCTTGCCCGCCCGATCCCAGCGCCGCAGCGTGTCGACGCTGACGCCGATCGCGACCGCCGCGTCGCCCATCGATAGATGTCGCTGCGTCTGCCCAGGCAATGCACAGGCAAACCTACCCCAACCGGGTACCCGCAATCCTGCGAGAGGGTGGCCACTCCCCGAGCGTTTCGGCGACCCGCCCCCGGGTACGCTTTCACGCGGGATGAGAGGTTCCCGGGCGGCGATGAGCAGCTCCGCGGAGAGCACGGCGCTCCGAGCCGTCGACGGCCGTGCCGAGCCGGCGTCGCACGCAGGCGGAGAGCCGCCCCCGGGCGCGATCACCGCGATCGCGCTCGAAGGGCGCAAGGACTCCGTGGCGGTCGAGGAGCCGCTCGAGATCCGCGCGCGTGGGAATCCGCTGGCGATCACGATGCGAACGCCGGGCAACGACGAGGAGCTCGCCGCGGGCTTCCTCTTCGGCGAGGGCCTGATCGACTCCGCCCCCGACATCGGCCCGACCGCGGACCTCGCGGCGAACGCGATCGAGCTGCGCGGCGAGCTCACGCGCGAGCCGGGCCTGCGCAACTTCTACACGAGCTCCTCGTGCGGCGTGTGCGGCAAGGGTGCGCTGGAGGAGGTGGCGGTCGCATGCGATCCGCTCCCTGCCGGGCCGCGCGTGGCCCGCGCGATGCTCGCAGCGCTGCCCGACCGCCTCTCACAGCCGGGCTTCCGTCGCACCGGCGGCCTGCACGCGACCGGCCTGTTCGACGCGGCCGGCGAGCCGCTGTGCGTGCGCGAGGACGTGGGCCGTCACAACGCGATGGACAAGGTCGTCGGCTGGGCGCTGCTCGCGGGACGGGTTCCCCTGCACGACCTGATCCTGTGCGTGAGCGGGCGCCTGTCGTTCGAGCTCGCCCAGAAGGCGGCCGTCGCCGGCGCCCCGATCCTCGTCGGAGTCGGTGCGCCGACCTCGCTCGCGATCGCGCTGGCCGCCGATCGCGGCCTGACGCTGTGCGGCTTCGCGCGGGGCAGGAGCGTCAACGTCTACACCGGGGCGGAGCGGGTGCTCGGCCCCTGACCGGGACCGGGATCCCGCCAGCGTGACGTCCCGGGCAACCGCATCTCCGAGCGCGCCGGCCGTCGAGGTTGCGCTCACCCAGCTCGCCGCGGGAGCGGGATGCGGGTGCAAGCTTCCCGCCGAGGCGCTGCTGCCGCTGCTGGCGAACGTCGCGCCGGCGGCAGGCGACCCGCGTGTGCTCGTGGACGGCTCGACCAGCGACGACGCTGCGGTGTTCGCTCTCGGCGACGAGCTCGCGCTTGTGCAGACGGTCGATTTCTTCACACCCCCGGTCGACGATCCCTACGACTTCGGCCGGATCGCCGCCGCGAACGCCATCTCGGACATCTACGCGATGGGGGCGCAGCCGCTGCTCGCGCTGAGCATCGTCGGCTTCCCGCTCGAACGCCTCGGGCCGGGCGTGCTCGAACCGCTCATGCGCGGCGGACTCGCCGTCGCGGACGCGGCGGGGGTGTCGATCGTGGGCGGGCACTCGATCAGCGACCCGGAGCCCAAGTACGGCCTGGCCGTGACGGGCGTGGCCCACCCGGCGCAGATCGTGCGCAACTCGGGCGGGCGGCCGGGAGACGCGCTGCTGCTCTCGAAGCCGCTCGGCGCAGGCACGATCGTCTCGGCCCACCAGCGCGGTCACGCGGACGCCGAGCTGCTCGCCGCCGCCGTGGAGGCGATGGTCGAGCTGAACGCGGCCGCCGCACGCGCCGCGCTGGCCGCGGGCGTGCACGCCATGACCGACGTCACCGGTTTCGGCCTGCTCGGCCACCTGCATCACGTCTGCCGCGAGAGCGGGCTCGCCGCCGAGCTCGACTCCCGCGCTGTGCCCACGATCGCCGGCGTCGAGCAGCTCCTGCGCGAAGGCCGAGGCGTCTCGGGGGGCACGCGCCGAAACGCCGGGTGGGCGTCCCGCTTCACCGAGCATGCGCCCGCGGTCGAGCCGTGGCGGCGGACGCTGCTCGCCGACGCCACCACGTCCGGGGGCCTGCTCACCGCGATCCCGGACGCGACGCACGCCGACGCGGTTTGCGGCCCGGTGATCGGCAGGCTCATCGAGGGGCCGGCCGGGACGATCCGCGTGGTCTGAGCCGGTGCGCCCGCTGAACCGGCTCGTGAGCTTGGAGCGGCCCGGGGCCGGTGCCCCGAACGGCCTTCAAAGCCGGTGGCGGCGCGCCTCGCGTGCCGGGAAGGTTCGACTCCTTCGCCGCTCCGTGGGACACACCGCCCGAGATCCCGGCGCGGGGCGTCGACCGTGAGCGGCCCGGCGCCGCCGCTCACGGTCGGTACCGCGGGCCACGTCGACCACGGCAAGACCGCCCTCGTCGCGGCGCTCACCGGTGTCGACACCGACCGCCTGCCCGAGGAGAAGGCACGCGGGCTCACGATCGTCCTCGGGTACGCGCCCCTGCTGCTGCCGGACGGACGCCAGGCGTCGCTCGTCGATGTACCGGGCCACGAGCGCTTCGTCCGCACGATGGTGGCCGGCGCGACCGGGATCGACCTCTTCCTGCTCGTCGTCGCCGCCGACGACGGCCTGATGCCGCAGACGCTCGAGCACGTCGCGGTGCTGCGTGCGCTCGGGATCGAGCGCGGCGTGGTCGCGATCACCAAGTCCGACCTCGCCGACCCCGCGCGTGCCGAGCGCGAGGCGCGCGCGCTGCTCCCGGGCGTCCCTGCCGTTCGGTGCAGCGTTCGCGACAGGCAGGCCCTGAAGGAGCTCGCGTGCGCGCTCGGCGAGGTCGCACAGGAGACACCCAGCCGCGCCGCCTCATCGGCCCCCGCCCGCCTGCACATCGACCGGGTGTTCACGGTCGCGGGCCGCGGTACCGTCGTCACGGGGACGCTGTGGTCGGGCGCGATCGGGGTCGGCGAGGCGCTCGAGCTGCTGCCCGCCTGCGTGCGCGTGCGCGTGCGGGGCGTGGAGGTCCACGATCGTCCAGTCGAGCGCGCGGCGGCGGGGCAGCGCGTCGCGGTCAACCTGCGATCGCAGGGCGGCACCGCCATCCGGCGCGGCGACGTGCTGGCCAACCCCGGCACCTACGGCGAGACGCACGTGCTCGACTGCGCGCTCTCCCTCCGTGACGCGCGACACGGGCAGCGCGTGCAGGTCCATCACGGCACGCGCGCGGTGGCGGCGCGGCTCGTGGAGCTCGGCGACGGCTTGTTCCAGCTTCGCGCAGAGGCGCCGCTGCTCGCCGCCGACGGCGATCGGGTGGTGGTCAGGCGCGTGGCTCCCGCCGACACGCTCGGCGGCGGGACCGTGCTCGACGCGCACGCCCGGCGCCACGGCAGGCGCGAGGAGATCGTCGAGCGCCTGGCACGCCTGCGCGCGGGCGAGCTCGCCCCGCACCCGGACGTCGAGCCGCTCGCCGCGCCGCAGCCGCGCGCCGTTGCGACACCGCGGCTCGCCGCGCTCGAGGAGGTCGAGAGCCGCCTGCGCGAGGCCGGCACGGCGCTGCTCTCCGAGGCCCAGCTCGCCGCGACCTCGGCGACGCTCGCGGCGCTGCGAGAGGAGAGCCGCGCGGTCCGGGTGAGCGGCCGGCTCTACGCGCATCCCGCGACGGTGGCCGACGTGCGCGCGCGCGTGCTCTCGATGATCGAGCGCGACGGGTGCACCCGTCTCGCGGACGTGCGCGACGAGCTCGCGATCTCGCGCAAGTCCGCACAGGCGGTCCTCGAGCACCTCGACGCCGCGCGCGTGACGACACGCCTTCCCGACGACCGGCGCGTGGCGGGGCCGCGCGCGCACGCACGGCAGGAGCGCCTCGCGTGAGCGACCGCTCCGGCTCGCTGAGAGCCCTCCCTGCGGTCGACCGGCTCGCGGACGCCGTGCTCGCGGGCGATCCCGCGGTGACGCACGCCGAGGCGACCGCCGCGGCGCGCGCGGTGCTCGCCGAGCGCCGGGTCCGGCTGCTCGCGGGCGAGCGCGACGATGCAGACCTCGTGGCGCTCGCGCGGGCACACCTGACGCCGCCGCTGCGCCGCGTCCTCAACGGAACCGGCGTGATCGTGCACACCAACCTCGGCCGCGCCCCGCTCTCGGCGGACGCACGGGATGCTGTGCGCGCTGCCAGCTCCGGCTATGCCAACGTCGAGCTCGATCTCGGCGGCGGACGCCGCGGCAGCAGGGACGCCCACACGCGCGCGCTGCTGTGCGAGCTCACCGGCGCCGAGGACGGGTTCGCCGTCAACAACGGCGCGGGCGCCGCGCTGCTCGCGCTCGCCGCGCTGGCCGGCGACGGGCGCGCGGTCGCGGTCTCGCGCGGCCAGCTCGTGGAGATCGGCGGGGGCTTCAGGATCCCGGATGTCCTGGCGCAGGCCGGCGCGCGCATCGTCGAGGTGGGCACCACCAACCGCACCCGCCGGGAGGACTACGAGCGCGCGATCGGCGGGCAGGGCGCCGAGCTGATCCTTCGTGTCCATCAGTCGAACTTCCGCACGGTCGGCTTCGTGGAGGAGGTGCCGATCGCGCAGCTTTGCGGCCTCGGGGTCCCGGTGATCGACGACGTGGGCTCGGGCGCGCTCGCCGGCGCGCTGCCGCGACTGGCCGACGAGCCGGACGTGCGCGCCTCGCTCGCCGCCGGCGCCACGCTGGTCTGCTTCAGCGGCGACAAGCTGCTGGGCGGCCCGCAGGCCGGGCTGCTCGTGGGACGCAGCGACGCGGTCGAGCGCGCCCGCCGCCACCCGCTCGCGCGGGCCCTGCGCATCGGGCGGCTCCCGCTCGCAGCCCTCGTCGCGACGCTCGCCATGTACCGCGATCCCGAGCGCGCCCGCCGCGAGATCCCCGTGCTGGCGATGCTCGAACGCCCACGCGAGGCCCTCGCGGCGGCTGCTCGCCGGCTCGCCGAGGCGGGCGGCGGCGAGGTGGTCGACGCGATCGGCCGCGTGGGCGGGGGTGCCCTGCCGCTGCTCGAGCTGGACGGGCCCGCCGCGGCGCTTGCCCCGGCGGGGTGGAGAGCCGAGCAGCTCGCCGAGGCGCTCCGGCGTGCCGACACACCGCTGCTGTCGCGGATCTTCGACGGGCGCGTGCTCGTCGATCCCCGCACGCTCGACGCGGAGGAGGTCCGCGAGGCGGAGGGCGTGATCGCGGCGACGATCGCCGCTGGGCCCCCCGCGCCTGCGCCCGGGCCCTGAGGGCGGGCGGGCGGTGCCTCCGCGCCGGCACGCGGGGGCCGAGGGCGCGCTGCGGCTCCTACCGGTGCCGGCCGCCTACCGGGCCCGGGCGTCGTGGGCGGGCTGCGGAAGCGCCCATGTGGACTCGCCCGCGTGCAGCTTGCGCTCGACGTTCCAGCGTCCGTCCTGGAGCGCGATCACGGCGACCAGGCGATCGTCCTCGGTGCGTCGCAGCTCGCCGCTCGTCCCCGAGGTGGGCATCGCGCGGAGCTTCTCCTCTCCGGCCAGCGCGCCGCGCGCGATCTGCTCGACGCGCGCCTGGTCGAAGCGATCGGGATGCTGGTCTCGGAGCGTCGTCGCCACGGCGTTCAGCGCGCGGCTGATCTCGACATCCGTCAGCACCTCAGCGACCGATACCGCTCGGAGATGCGTGCCTGCTGGCACCGTGTCCGTCCCCCTCGGCGACCCGCCGGCGCTGCGGCTCGATCGTCGCGTGCGCGTCGGAGGCGGACTGGAAGCCCGCCTTGAAGACGCTGAAGCGCTCCGCCGCCGCGCCCGCCAGCAGCATCGCGCCGCCGAGGACGGCGGCGCTCCGCCGGCGCGAGCCCAACCCCGCGAGCACGATCCCGCCGATCGAGGTGAGGCCGCGGGCGAGCTGGGAGTAGGAGCCGGACGCTCCGTCGTGATAGGGCGCGGCGAGCTCGTCGAGGTGCTGCTCCATCAGCACCACGAGCCCGAGCTCCGCGGCCGCGCCGACGAGCGCGAGGCGCCGCGCGGGCGCGCCCTCCTGCACCGGGGCGAGGATCACGCCGGCGGCGCCCGCGCTCACCGCCGCGCCCGCCGCGAACAGCGCGGGGAGCTCCCTTCGCGCCTCGTGCCAGACCGGCACGGCGGTCTGGGCGAGCAGCGCGCCCGTGTAGGTCGACAGCGGCAGCCCGAGCGCCGCCGCGACAGGTCGCGCGATCTTCGCCAGGCGGGGAAAGCGCCCGGTGACGGCATGCGCTGCGGCGATGCCGGTGCTCGCGCCGCTCCCCGCGAGCACCCACGAGCCCACGCTCATCGGCGAGGTCACCTTGAACATCCGCAGCATGTTCAGGAACCGCGCCGGCCGCCCGAGGTCGGAGATCAGCAGGGCCGGGCTCACGGTCACCGCCGCGAGCGAGGTGATCCACGCGCGCCGGCCGAGGCCGTGGGCCCCGCGCAGCTCGGAGAGGTAGGCGAGCGTGGCCGACGCCCCGGAGAGGCCGCCGACGAACAGGTACCACGGGATCTCGGGGGTCCAGACCGGCTCCTTGATCACCGGCTGCCCGTAGTAGGAGGTGGAGGTGCTCACCGGCGACCGCCGATCACCGCAGCCGCGATCGCGGCGCCCAGGCCCGCCATCGCCACGCCCACCGCGCCCCACGTGCTGCCGAGGTCGCGCGTGGTGTCCACCGGGTCAGGTGGCAGCCCGTAGACCTCCGGCTCGTCGAGCAGCAGGAAGAACGCGCCGGCGCCGCCGATGCCGTCCTGGTCGCCGTGGAGGTAGAGCTGCGCGTTCTCCGCTCCCGCGTCCGACAGCGCCGCCAGGCGCTCCTCCGCGCGGTCGCGAAGGTCACCGAGCTCCCCGAACTGGATCGACTTGGTGGGGCACGCCTGCGCGCAGGCCGGTTCCCTGTCGTCCTTGAGCCGGTCGTAGCAGAGGGTGCACTTCCACACGCGCCCATCCTCCTCGCGCTTGTCGAGCACGCCGAACGGGCACGCGGGCACGCAGTACCCGCAGCCGTTGCAGATGTCCTCCTGAACGACCACGGTGCCGAACTCGGTCCGGAACAACGCGCCAGTCGGGCAGACCTCCAGGCACGCGGCGTCCGTGCAGTGCTTGCAGACGTCGGACGCCATCAGCCAGCGCATCCCGTCGCCGTCCTGGTAGGTGCCGAGCCCCGTTGAGTCGATCAGCTGCTCCAGCGACGCGCTCTGCACGAGCGACTCCGCTTCCGCCACCCCCAGAGCCTTGTGCTGCTCGACGAACGCGACGTGACGCCACGTGTTCGCGCCGAGGTCGACCGTGTTGTCGTAGGACTTGCCGGTGAAGCCCTTGGGGGAGTCGGGCACGCGGTTCCACTCCTTGCACGCCACCTCACACGCCTTGCAGCCGATGCACAGGCTCGTATCGGTGAAGAAGCCCATGCGCGGCTGCGCCTCGCCGTCGCGCTCGTAGGTCGCCGGCCATGCGTGCGTCTGCAGCTTCACCGCCTCACCCCCGCGCGGCGGCGGTAGTCATCCAGCAGAGCCTGCAGCCCGGGACCGCGCGGGCGCCGGCCGGGCTGGATGTCGCAGGTGGCCGCCTTGTACTCCGAGATGTGCACGTTGCGGTCCAGCACGATCGGGAGCAGCTCGTTGCCGGCGTCGCCCGTGACGAGTCCCTTGCGGCCCCAGTGGTAGGGGATCCCGACCTGGTGCATCACGCGCGGCGGATCGCCCACGCGCAGCGGTCGGATGCGGTCGGTGACGAGCACGCGCGCCTCGATCACGGCCCGCGTGGTCGCGATCGTCGCCCAGCCGCCGTGCTCGAGCCCGCGCTCGGCGGCCAGCTCCGAGCCGACCTCGCAGAACATCTCGGGCTGCAACTCGGCGAGGAACGGGACGCTGCGTGACATCCCTCCCGCGGTGTGGTGCTCGGTCAGCCTGTAGGTCGCGAGCACGAACGGGAACACCCCGGCCCCCTCCTCCCCGGCGGAGGGGTTATAGTCGTTGCCCTCGCGCTCGTAGGTCTGGCGGGTGGGGTTCGAGCGCTCCCCGTAGAAGAGGTTCGGGAACGGCGACTCGTGCGGCTCGTAGTGGCTCGGGAGCGGCCCGTCTGCGAGACCCTGCGGCGCGTAGAGCCAGCCGAGGCCGTCGGGGTGCAGGATGAACGGCGAGGTCCCCTTGATCGCATCCATCCCCTTCACGCCTTCGGGCGGCTCGTAGCCGGGCGCCTTTTCGGGCTCGAAGTCCGGTTCGTCGCCGAGGCTCGTCCATTCTTCTTCCTGCTCGTCCCACCACACGTAGCGCTTGCGCTCCGACCACGGGCGTCCCTCGGGGTCGGCCGACGCGCGGTTGTAGAGGATGTGGCGGTTCCCGGGCCACGCCCACCCCCATTCCGGCGCGATCCAGCTCTGCTCGCCGCCCGGCTTCTTGCGGGCGCTCTGGTTGATGCCTTCCGCGTAGATGCCCGCGTGGATCCAGGACCCGCAGGTCGTCGACCCGTCGTCCTTGAGCTCCTGGTACTTCGACACGAACGACCCGTCCGCGTGGCGCCCGCTGATCTCCTGCATGATCGCCTCCGCGTCGGGCTCGTCCTGGGGGCCCTGCGTGGGGTAGTCCCAGGTGAGGTCGAGCAGCGGACGGTCTTTCGGGTCCTGCGAGGAGGAGAGCTTCGCGCGGACGCGCTGCCCGAGCTTGTGGGTGAACCACAGGTCCGAGCGGCAGTCCTCGGGCGGCTCCACCGCCTTGAAGTGCCATTGCAGGAGCCGCTGCGTGTTCGTGAACGTGCCGTCCTTCTCGGTGTGCGCGGCCGCGGGCAGGAAGAACACCTCCGTGCCGATCTCCTCGGGGCGAGTCTGCCCGGATTCGATCTCGGGCGAGTCGTACCAGAAGGCCGCCGTCTCGATCTCGTTCGTGTCGCGGACGACGAGCCAGTCGAGGTTGGCCAGAGCCTTGCGCTGCAGGCCCGAGTTGGCCGAGCCGACGACGGGGTTCTGGCCGATCACGATGAAGCCCTTCGTCTCGCCGTCGATCATCCGCAGCATCATCGGGTAGTGGGAGTGGTCGCCGTCGATGCGCGGCAGGTAGTCGAACCCCATGTCCGTCTCGGGGTTGGCGGCCTCTCCCCACCACGCCTTCAACAGGCTCGTGGCGTAGCTCTTCAGCGAGCCCCAGGCGCCCGTGTCGGGCCCGTTGAGCTCCACGAACTCGTCGAAGCTGTCGCCCGAGTCCGGGTGCGGCATCGGGATGTAGCCGGGGAGGATGTCGTACAGCGTGGGGATGTCGGTGGAGCCCTGGATGTTCGCGTGGCCGCGCAACGCCATGATCCCTCCGCCCGGACGGCCGATGTTCCCGAGCAGCAGCTGGATGATCGAAGCGGCCCGGATGTTCTGCACGCCGTGCGTGTGCTGCGTCCAGCCGACCGCGTAGCAGACCGCGCTCGTGCGCTCGCGCCCGGAGTTGCGGCACAGCGTCTCGGCGACCTGGATCAGCTTCTCCCGGGGAACGCCGCACACCTGCTCGACGACCTCCGGCGTGTAGGGCGCGAAGTGCCGCTTGAGGATCTGGAACACGCAGTTGGGGTGCTCGAGGTCCCAGTCCTCCTCGGGCGGCTCGCCGTGCTCGAGCTTCATCCCGTGCGCGCCGTGCGCGATGTCGCCCGACACATCCCCCGTCTGCTTGCTCTTGCCGGCGGCCAGCTCGCCCGACGTGCCCGCGTAGCCCCAGCTGGACACCTCGTAGACCCCCTCCTCGCGGTCCCACCCGGAGAACACGCCGTCGAGCTCGGCGACGTCCTGGAACTCGGGCTTGATGATCACCCGCGCGTTGGTGTAGTGGCGCACGTAGTCGGTGAAGTGCCTGCCGTTCTCGAGGATGTAGTTGATCACGCCGCCGAGGAACGCGATGTCGGTGCCGCCGCGGAGGGGGACGTGGACGTCGGCCGCGGCGCTCGTGCGCGTGTAGCGCGGGTCGACGTGGATCACCGTCGCCCCGCGCTCCTTGGCCTCGACCACCCACTGGAACCCCACCGGGTGCTGCTCGGCCATGTTCGATCCCATGATCAGGATCGCGTCAGAGTTCTGGAGGTCCTGCTGGAACGTGGTGGCGCCGCCGCGCCCGAACGAGGTCCCCAGACCGGGGACCGTGGAGGAGTGTCATATGCGCGCCTGGTTCTCGATCGACACCGCCCCCGCGGCGGAGAAGAACTTCTTCATCAGGTAGTTCTCCTCGCTGTCGAGCGTGGCACCCCCGAGCACAGCCATCCCGAGCGTGCGCCGCAGCGGCCGCCCGTCGGCGTCGTTCTGTTCCCAGGTCTTCGCGCGCGTGTCGATCAGGCGGTCGGCGATCATGTCCATCGCCTGGTCGAGCTCGAGATCCTCCCACCCGGTCGCGTACGGCCGCCGGTATTTCACCCGGTACTCGCGGATCGGGCTGTTGACGTAGGCCTCCGAGGCGGCCCCCTTCGGGCACAGGCGCCCGCGCGAGATCGGGCTGTCGGGGTCGCCCTCGATCTGCACGACCTTCTCGTCCTTGACGTACACGCGCTGGCCGCAGCCCACCGCGCAGTACGGGCAGACCGACTGCACGACCCGGTCCGCGGTGTCCGTGCGCGGCCGCAACGTCTCCGAGCGGTGCGAGCGGGCGGCCCTGCCGAGCCCGAGCGGATCGCCCTGCAGCTGACGCAGGACGGGAGGCAGGAGGCGCCGCCGCTCGCTCATAGCACGGGGCTACCCGGGGGCCGCCTGCGGAAAACGGCCCATCGCCTTCACCGAGGCGACCGAGTAGTCGCTGTTCACCTCGACCACGACCTGTTCGCCGGTCGACTTGGCGATGTGCGCCTCGTAGCGGGTGTCGTCATCGACGTTCGTCTCCACCCGCTGCACCGTGCCGGGCACCTTCGCGAGGGCCGCCGCGCGGACCTTGGCGGCGGTTTCGCCCGTCAGCAGCGTCTCGGTCCTGCCGCCCACCGTGTGCCCGCCCTTGGACGGATCGAACGACGGCGCGCCGCGGCCTTCGCCCTGGGGAGCTGCGCGGCCCGGCGCGCCGGGCGGCGCGACGCCCGGCGGCGCAGCGCCGGTCGTCGAGCTCGATGTACCGGAGCCGGAGCTCGCCGCGTTCGCGATCGCCCCGCCCCCGATCGCCGCGGCGCATACCGCTGCGATCGTGACGAGGGCACCTTTGATGCGTTGCATGTCTCACTTCCTTCGATCGGGTTGACGCAGGGAGCGTGTCGCGCGTGCATGCGAGCGTCCCGAGAGCACGCTGAGAGACGCCTGAGCATGCACACCGGGCGTGTCCACAGACTGGTCATCCGGGCCGCCCGCGTTTAGCGGGCGACCGCCACGGGTACGTCGTGCCGGTACCCAGCCGCAACACCTGACGCCACGCGTCTCAAAACAAGGGGGAAGTGATGCACCGGGGGCTTGGCCTTCTCGTCCGCTGGGCCGTTTCGATCGGTCTGCTCGCCTGCGCCTCTGTCAGCGTGCTCGCCTTCGACGCGTCCCAGGCACAGGCCGCCGTGAGCATGTGCAACGTCGCGATCCCGATGAGCGACGGCGTCACGCTGCGCGCGAACGTGTACCTGCCGTCGGGCACCGGAAGGTTCCCGACGATCCTCACCGTGACGGGCTACAACAAGGACGCCGCCAGCGTCCCCGGCCAGGGCTGCGAAGGCTCGGGGGGCCTCGCGGGCGATGAACCCGGCCTCACCGAAAAAGGCTTCGCCGTGATGGTCGTCGACGACCGCGGCACGGGCGCGAGCGGGGGCAAGTGGGAAGCGTGGGGCGAACGCACCCAGCAGGACTACAAGGAACTGCTCAGCTGGATCCAGGGCCAGGCGTGGTCGAACACGAACGTGGCCACCACCGGCGAGTCCTACATGGGCATCACCTCGCTGCTGCTCGCCGAGGCCGACGCCTCGCGCGTCGCCGAAGGCCGCAAACGCGCCGTGCGCACGGTGTGGGCCGACATCCCCATGGCCGACGCCTACCGGGACGTGACCTTCCAGGGCGGCGCCACGGACTCGGGCTTCATCCCCCTGTGGCTCGGCCTCGTCGACTCGCTGTCGAGCCTGCCGCCGTCGGACCTCAGCTCGAACCCGGAAGAAGCCGCGAAGGTGTACCTCGAACACATGCTCGGCAACGCCGAATTCTCGGTGACGCACCTGCTCGGCGCGGCCCTCGGCGAAGAATCCGCGTACGACGGCCCGTTCTACCGGCTGCGCTCACCCGTCACCCGCGCCGCCGAGATCAAAGTGCCGGTCGTGATCCAGGGGGGCTGGTACGACCTGTTCCAGCGCGGCGAGCCGTTGCTGTGGGAATCGCTCAAGCACTCGCCGGACCACCTCCTGATCATGTCGCCGCACTACCACATCACCAGCGGCCCCGAACTCGAGAACCCGAACATGAAGGTCGACTGGTTCAGCCACTGGCTGCAGAAAGCGGAAAACGGCGTGCAGCTCTCGCCGAAGGTGAGCCTGTACCCGATCAACGGCGAACGCTGGGAGCACTTCACCCGCTGGCCGGTGCCGGGCACCACCTACAAGCGCGCGTACCTGAGCGGCGCCGCCTCGGGCTCGAGCGCGATCTCGCTGCACGACGGGTCGCTCGGAACGGCCGCCCCCGCGAGCGAAGAAGGCGACACCGAGCCGCTGCTGCCCGCGTCGAGCCCGTGCTCGCGCCTGACCGCGCAGTGGACGGCAGGGGCGGCGTCGAACCCGTTCTGCGACACCACCAACAACACGTTCGAGGCGACCTCGCTGACGTACACCGGCGCGCCGGTGGCGGCCGACACGAAGATCACCGGCCTCATCACGGCCAACCTGTGGGCCACGCTGAGCACGACCGACGCCACGCTGATCCCCGTGCTGAGCGAAGTCGAACCGTCGGGCAAATCGAACCAGATCACCGCCGGCTACCTGCTCGCGAGCCAGCGAGCGGTCGACCCGTCGCGCTCGACGTTCGCCGCGAAAGGCCTGATGATCAGGCCCTTCCACCCTTACACCAAGGAAAGCCAGCAGGGCGTCACGCCGGGCCAGCCCACCGAATACGCGATCGAGATCTACCCGACCTCGGACATCGTCAAGGCGGGCAACCGGCTGCGCCTGACGATCGCAACGGCCGACACGCCGTCGACGCTCACCCCGCTGCCGAGCCTCGGGCAGGAGGTCGGTGGCACGCTGACCGTGCTGCACGACGCCGCGCACCCGTCCAACGTGCTGCTCCCGTACGCGCCCTGATCGGGCGCTGACGGCCGGGCGAGGAGGCGGGATCGCCCGGTCGCGCGGAGGCACGCGGCCGGCGGCGCGCAGCGCCACCGGGCCTGCTCCCCGCGCGGCGCGGCCCGGCGTCCATGGGATAGCTTGGGGGAGATGGCGGCAGCGGCGCATCCATGAGGGCGGTCGGCTGCACGGGCGGCGAGCTGGCGGTGCTCGACGTGCCGGCCCCGCGCCCCGGGAAGGGACAGGTCCTGCTCGAGGTCCTGCGGTGCGGCATCTGCGGCTCGGACCTGCATGCGCGCCACCATTGCGACGAGCTCGCGGGCGTGATGGATGAGGTCGGCTACCACGGCTTCATGCGCTCCGAGGAGCAGGTCGTGTTCGGGCACGAGTTCTGCGGCGCCGTCGGCGAATACGGACCCGGCTGCCGCGGGCGGGTGCCCACCGGCGCGCCGGTGGTCGCGCTCCCGTTGCTGCGCGCCGGCGGCGAGGTGCACGCGATCGGCCTGTCCGCCTCCGCGCCCGGCGCCTATGCCGAGCAGATGCTCGTCCAGGAGTCGCTGATGATGCCGGTGCCCAACGGGCTCTCCCCGGAGATGGGCGCGCTCACCGAGCCGATGGCGGTCGGCCTGCACGCGGTCGCGCGCGGCGAGGTCAAGAAGCGGGACGTCGCGATCGTGATCGGGTGCGGACCGATCGGCCTGGCGGTGATCTGCATGCTCAAGGCGCGGGGCGTGCGAACCGTGGTGGCGAGCGACTTCGCGCCCGGCCGCCGCGCGCTCGCGAGCGCATGCGGCGCCGACGTCGTCGTCGACCCGGCCTCGGAGTCGCCCTACCGGGCTGCGGGCGAGGGCGACCACATCCGGACCGCGCCCGAGCTGCTCGAGCTGGCCGTGGGCACGGTCGAGAAGGTCCGCCGCCTGCCCGTGCCCTGGCACCACGTGTGGCGCGCGATCGACGCGCTCGGGATCCGGCCGAAGGCGCCCGTCGTGTTCGAGTGCGTCGGCGTGCCGGGCGTGATCGACGAGATCGTGACCCACGCTCCGCTGCTCTCGCGGGTGGTCGTCGTGGGCGTGTGCATGGGCGCCGACCGCATCCGCCCGTCGATGGCCATCAACAAGGAGATCGACCTGCGCTTCGTGCTCGGCTACGGCCCGCTCGAGTTCCGCGACACGCTGCACATGCTCGCGGAGGGCAAGGTCGACGCCGCTCCGCTGCTGACCGGCACGGTCGGGCTCGACGGCGTGGAGGGCGCGTTCGGCGCGCTCGGCGATCCGGACGCGCACGCGAAGATCCTGATCGACCCCGCGAGCACGGCCCGCGTGACGCGCTAGAACCAAGGGGACCCACTTTCCCCGGAGGTAGACCGTGAGCGAGAAGCCGATCTTGCAGCCCGGCCCGAAACACCCGATCACGCTCGAGCGCAACCCCGACCGCGTCGTCGTCACGGTCGCGGGCGTGATCGTCGCGGACACCCGTGAGTCCCTCACGCTGCGCGAGGCGGACTACCGGGCCGTCGAGTACATACCGCTGGAGGACGTCGACGAGACGCTGCTCGAGCGCACCGACCACACGAGCTACTGCCCGTTCAAGGGCGACGCGAGCTACTACAGCATCCCCTTGGGCGGCGACGACTCGGTCAACGCCGTGTGGGAGTACCGCCGTCCCTACGATGCGGTCGCGGCGATCAAGGGCCGCGTGGCGTTCTACCCCGACCGCGTGGAGCGCATCGAGCAGGTCCCGGCGGCGCACGCCGCCGACCGCGAGTGAGCCGCGCGGCGGGCTAGCCCCGACCCCGGCCGAGGCTCGCGAGGTACGCCGCCGCGACCGCGCGAGAGTCCGGGTCCGCGAGCGCGCTCAGCAGCGCATCCGCGTCGCTCCACGCGCTCCCGGTCGGGACGAGCTCCTCGCTCGCCGCAGCGACGGCCCGCTTGGTCGCTTCGAGCGTGAGCGCCGAGCGCGAGCACAGCACGTCGCACAGCTCGCCGGTGGCCGCCTCGAGCTCCGCGTCGGGCACCACGCGGTTCAGGAACCCCAGCGCGCGCGCCTCCGCGGCGTCGAACGGGCGGCACGTGAGCACGAGCTCCCGCGTCATCGCGGGGCCGATCTCGCGCACGAGCCGCTGCACGCCGCCCCACGCGAGGGGGATGCCGAGCGCCACCTCGGGGATCGAGAACCGTGCTCCCTCGGCGGCGAGGCGCAGGTCGCACGCTGCGGCGAGCACAACCCCGCCGCCCACGCAGTGCCCGTGGATGCGCGCGACCGTGACCGCCCGCATCGCCTCGATCGACTCGGCCATCAGCCGGCCCGCGTCCGCAGCGGAGCGCTGCTCGGCCGTCGAGGGCGCGCCCTCGGCGAACACCGATACGTCCGCCCCGGCGCTGAACGCCCGTCCGCGCCCGCACACCACGACCACCTTCACGGCGGGCCGCTCGTCGAACCAGCGCGCGGCGGCGGCGAGCTCCCGCAGCGTGGCGGTGCTGAGCGGGTTGAGCTTCTCCGGCCGGTTGAGCGCGATCGTGCCCACCGCGCCCGCCGCGTCGAGCTCGACGGTCTCGAACGCGGTCACGTCTCCTCCTGCCCGCCGAAGCGAGGCTCTCGCCGCTCCTGCAGCGCCTGCGCGCCCTCCCGCACGTCGGAGCCGAGGAAGCTCAGCATCTCGTAGGCGACGCTGGCGTCGAAGGCGGGGATCGCGCTCCGCAGCCAGTGGTTGAGCGTGCGCTTGGTCCAGCGCGCCGCGTCCTGCGGCCCCGTGGCGATCCGCTCGGCCACCGCGAGCGCCTCGTCGAGCACCCGCTCGCGCTCCACGCAGCGGCTCACCAGGCCGATCCGCTCGGCCTCCTCCCCCGTGATGAAGTCGGCGGTCAGCAGGTAGTACTTGGCCTTCGCCATCCCGCACAGCAGCGGCCAGACCACCGCCGCATGGTCGCCCGCCACGACCCCCAGGCGCAGGTGGCCGTCGGTCAGGCGCGCGTCGGCCGCGATGATGCTGATGTCCGCCATCAGCGCCACCGCGAGCCCGGCTCCCACCGCGGTCCCGTTGATCGCCGAGACGATCGGCTTCTCGCAGTCGAGCATGCCCGTGACGATCCGCGAGGCCTCGCTCGCCATCGCGGCGACGCGCCGGTAGTCGCCGGCCATCCGCTCGATCATCTCCAGGTCCCCGCCCGCCGAGAACGCGCGCCCCGCCCCTGTGACTACCGCCGCCCGGGTCTCCCGGTCCCGCGCGACGTCGTCCCACACCTCGGAGAGCTCCCGGTGCAGGCGCTCGTTCGTGGCGTTCATGCGATCGGGACGGTCGATCGTGATCAGCAGCACGCCGTGCTCGCGGCGCTCGATGCGCAGGTGCTCGTAGCGGGCGGGATCCACCGTCACGGGACCGTCCTCAGCCCGCCATCGTCAGCCCGCCGCTGACGCTCAGCACCTGGCCCGTTATGTAGCCCGCGCGCGGCGACGCGAAGAACGCGATCGCGTTGGCGACGTCCTCGGGCGTCCCCACGCGCCCCATCGGCACCGCCTTCGCGAGCGCCTCCTGCAGGCGCTCGGGCTGCGCGCGCAGCAGGGGCGTGTCCGTCGGGCCGGGGCACACCGCGTTGGCGGTGATCCCGTGTCGCGCGTGCTCGCGCGCGAGCGACTTCGTGAAGGCGATCACGCCGCCCTTCGCGCCCGCGTAGACCGCCTCCCCGCTCGATCCCACCCGGCCCGCGTCGCTGGCCACGTTGACGATCCGCCCGCCGCCCGCCCGCGCGACCATGCCCGCGAGGAAGGCGTGCGTCACGGCCACCACGCCGAGCAGGTTGATCGCCACGACGCGCTCCCAGAACGGGCGCGCGGTGTCGGCGAAGCGGTGTGTCTCATCCCAGCCGGCGCAGTTCACGAGCACCTCCGGCACGCCCAGCCCGGCGCCCACGGCCGCGGCCAACGCCTGCACCGAGGCCCCGTCTGCAACGTCGACCGCGAACGGCACGAGCCCGGGGCCCGTCGCGAGCTCCTCGAGGCCGGCCTCGTCGCGGTCGGCCGCCGCGACGAGGAGGCCTTCGGCCGCCAGGGCGAGCGCGGTGGCGCGCCCGATCCCCGACGCCGCGCCCGTCACCACCGCCACCCGGTCCTCGCTCACGCGCAGGAGGCTAACGCGAGCGCGCGATCGCCGCCTGCGCTGCGGCGACGCGCGCGATCGGCACGCGGTACGGCGAGCACGACACGTAGTCGATGCCCGACGCGTCGAAGAACGCGATCGAGTCGGGGTCGCCTCCGTGCTCGCCGCACACGCCGAGCTTCAGGTCGTGGCGCGTCGTGCGCCCCAGCCATGCCCCCATGCGCAGCATCTGGCCGACGCCGGGCGTGTCGAGCGTCTCGAACGGCGAGCGGTCGAGGATCTTGACGTCGATGTAGCGGCCGAGCACGCGCCCCTCGATGTCGTCGCGGCTGAACCCGAGCCCCGTCTGCGTGAGGTCGTTGGTGCCGAACGAGAAGAAGTCCGCGTCGCGGGCGATCCGGTCCGCCTGGAAGCACGCGCGCGGCAGCTCGATCATCGTCCCCACCTGGTACCCGGAGAAACCCGTCTCCGCGGCGACGCGGTCGATCAGCTCGCGTGCGATCTCGAGCTCGCGCTCGTAGGCGACGAGCGGCACCATCACCTCGATGTTCGCGCCGGGAACGCGCGCGGCGGCGGCGAACAGCGCCCGCGCCTGCATCTCGTAGAGGTCGGGGAACAGGATCCCGAGGCGCACGCCGCGCGTGCCGAGCATCGGGTTGCTCTCCTGGAGCTGCTCCACGCGCCGGCGTTCGGGCGAGCCCTCCGGCAGCGCGTCGGGATGCGGCAGGAACTCGTGCAGCGGCGGGTCGAGCAGCCGCACGGTGACCGGCCGCCCGTCGACGGCACGGAGGATCTGCTCGAAGTCGGACTCCTGCAGCGGGCGCAGCGCGGCGATCGCCTCCGCGCGCTCGGACTCGCCCTCGGCGATGATCGCCGCGGCCATCAGCGGCTGGCGCTCGCCGAGCAGCATGTGCTCGGTGCGGCACAGCCCGATGCCCTCCGCCCCGAGCGCCACCGCGCGGGCGGCATCCTCGGGCGTGTCGGCGTTGGCGCGCACGCCGAGCGTGCGGAGCTCGTCGCACCAGTCGAGCACCGTCTCGAACTCGCGCGAGACCTGCGGCTCGATCAGCGGCACATCGTCGGCGGTGATCGTGCCGCGGCTGCCGTCGATCGCGATGTGGTCGCCCGCGTGCAGCAGGCGCTCGCCGATCCTCACCTCGCCGGACTCGATGTCGATCTGGACCGCGGCGGCGCCCGTCACGGCGGGCCGGCCCATCCCGCGGGCAACGAGCGCGGCATGGCTGGCCTTCCCGCCCTCGCTCGTGAGGATCCCCCGCGCGGCGTGGAAGCCCGCCACGTCGTCGGCCTCGGTGAAGCTGCGCACGAGGATCGAGTCGCGACCCTCGGCGCCCGCGCGCACGGCCTCTGCGGCGCTCAGCACGATCTCGCCCTTGGCGGCGCCCGGCGACGCGGCCACCCCGGTTGCGAGCACGTGCGTCTGCACGCCCTGGTCGAAGGTGGGGTGCAGCAGCGCGTCGAGCGTGGAGGGGTCGATCGTCGCCACCGCCGCCGCGCGGTCGAGCAGGCCCTCGGCGACGGCGTCGACGGCGAACCGCACCGCCGCCTGCGCGGGGCGCTTGGCGTTGCGCGTCTGGAGCATGTAGAGACGCCCCTCCTGGACCGTGAACTCCGTGTCCTGCATGTCGCCGTAATGGCGCTCGAGCGTGCGCAGCACGTCCATCAGCGCCGCGTGCACGTCGGGCAGCCACTCGCCGAGCTCGCTGAGGTCGCGCGGGGTGCGCACGCCGGAGACCACGTCCTCGCCCTGGGCGTCCGGAAGGAAGTCGCCGGACGGGGTGGGAGCCCCGGTCAGCTCGTCGCGCGAGAACGCGACGCCGCTGCCGCTGCTGTCCCCCATGTTCCCGAACACCATCTGCTGGACGTTGACCGCCGTGCCCCACTCGTCGGGGATGTGGTTGATGCGGCGGTAGGCGACCGCGCGCTCACCCTCCCAGGAGTCGAACACGGCGCGCACGGCCGCGCGCAGCTGCTCGCGCGGGTCCATCGGCAGCTCGTAGAGCGCGCGGAAGCTCGCGGTGAGCTCCCGCAACGCGTCGGTGTCGAGCTCGGTGTCGAGCTCCACCCCGCGCTCCGCCTTCACGCGCGCGATCTCCTCCTCGAAGCGCTCGCCGGGGATGCCCACGACGACGTTGCCGTACATCTGCGCGAAGCGCCTGTAGGAGTCCCAGGCGAACCGCTCGTTGCCCGAGCGCGCCGCGAGCCCCGCGACGGTCTCGTCGCCCAGCCCGAGATTCAGCACCGTGTCGAGCATCCCCGGCATCGACTCGCGCGCGCCCGAGCGCACCGAGACCAGCAGCGGGTCCTCGGGATCACCCAGGCGGCGCCCGGCGAGCCGCTCCAACCGCCCGAGCGCGTCCTCGATCTCGGCGTCGAGGCCCTCTGGCAGCTCGCGGCCGGCCGCGACGTAGGCGATGCACGCAGCCGTGGTGATCGTGAAGCCCGCGGGCACCATCTCCGCACCCAGCACGCGTGTCATCTCGGCGACGTTGGCGCCCTTGCCGCCGAGCAGGTCGCGCATCTCCCGCGAGCCTTCGGCGAAGTCGAGCGTCCACCGCCGGGCGCCGCCGTGCCGCCCGGCACCGCCGCGCCGCCCGAGCGCCGGTTCGACGGCTTGCTCGGACCGGGAGCTCAGCGGTCGGCTCGCATCCGGCGCAGGCCCGTGGGCGGGAGCGTCACGAGCCCGATGAAGAAGTCGCCGATCTCATGGACCGTGGCGGCGAAGCGCGTGTAGTCGACCGGCTTGGTGACATACGCGTTGACGTGATGCCGGTAGGAGCGCAGCACGTCCTCGTCGGAGTCCGAGGTCGTCAGGACGACCACGGGGATCGTGGCGAGGCTGGGGTCCCCCTTCATCTCCGCGAGCACTTCGCTGCCGCTCTTGCGCGGGAGGTTGAGGTCGAGCAGCACGAGCCCCGGGCGCGTGGAGTCCGCGTAGTCGCCTTCGCGGCGCACGTATTCCATCGCCGCCACGCCGTCGTTGACCACGGACAGATGCTTGCCGGCGCTGTGGTCGGCGAGCGCTTCGCGCACGAGCAGGACGTCGCCGGGGTCGTCCTCGACGAGCAGCACGGTGGGGTGCTCGCCGGTCAAGCCTCTGCCTCGTCGATCGGAAGTGTCACCAGGAAGCGCGTGCCGTCGTTGTACTCGGGGTCCAACCAGATCCGTCCGCCGTGATATTCGACGATCTTGCGGCACAGCGCCAGCCCGATGCCCGTTCCATCGTAGGCGTCGCGGCCGTGCAGGCGTTGGAAGACCTGGAAGATCCGCTCGCCGTACTCCGGCTCGATCCCGATCCCGTTGTCCGCGAACGACAGCTCCCAGGTGTCGATCCCGCGCATGCAGCCCACGCGCACGACCGGGGGGCGCGAGTCACGGAACTTGAGTGCGTTGCCGAGGAGGTTCCCGAACAGCGAGGCGAGCAGCACGGCGTCGCCGCGGACGGTCGGCAGCGGCTCGGACTCCACCCGCGCCCCCGCCTCCTCGAGCTCGCTCGCGAGCGCGCGCTCGGCGCCCGCGAGGACGTCGTCGAGCGGCACGTCGGCGTACTCGGCCTCGCGCCCCACGCGGGCGAGCTCGTGCAGCGCCGTGATCAGCTCCTGCATGCGCTTGGCGCCGTCGACGGCGTACTCGATGTACTGGTCGGCGCGCTCGTCGAGCCTGCCGCCGTAGCGCACCTGCAGCGCCTGGCAGAAGCTCGCGATCTTGCGCAGGGGCTCCTGCAGGTCGTGCGCCGCGACCGCGGCGAACTGGTCCAGCTCCGCGTTGGAGCGGCGCAGCTCCAGCGCCTGGCGCCCGAGCAGCTCGTGCGCGGCCTGGACGGAGTCGAGCTGATGCACGATCCGCCCGCGCATCCCCTCGATCTCGCCACGCAGGTCGACGATCTCGCGCGCTCCGCCGGTGGCGGTGAGCGGCCGCGAGAAATCGCCCGCGGCCACTGCGGTGGCGTCCTCTTCGAGCTTCCCGAGTGGACGCGTGAGGATCCTGCGCAGCAACAGACCCGCGCCGAGCACGCTCCCCACGATCAGCACCGCCGCCAGGATCAGCAGCAGTTCGAGCCGGCTCGCGGCGCTGTTGAGGCTCGAGCGGACAGCGTTGTCCTTGCTCTGCAGCCGGCTCTGCAGCGCCGCCAGCTCGACCCTGACGTTGTTGAAGAGGGCTCTCCCCCGCGCGGTGAGCCCGACCGGACCGGGCAGCGTCGCCGCCGGCATCCGCAGGATCGGTTCGACGAGCTCGCGCCGCCACGCCTGCGACGCGCTGCGCACGCGCGCCAGCTCGCGCCCCACCCCCGTCGCGCCGACGCGCGATTCCATCCTCGCGAACGCCGCTTCCTCGGTCGCGCGACCGCTCCTGTACGGCGCGAGGAAGGAGCCCTGCCCCGCGAGCGCGTACCCGCGGATCCCTGTCTCCTCGTTCAGCAGCGCGCCTTCGAGCTCGATCGCAGCGCGCAGCGAGGGTCCGACGCGGTCGAGCAGCTCTACGCGGCGCTCGTTCAGCTCGTCGTTCGCGACGAGCGCGAGGCCCACGCCGAGCGCGGCGAACGCGAGCAGCGCGCCGATCGTGATCGCCAGCCACTGGCCGACGGACAGCCGGCTGACCAGGCCGCGTGGTGGCCGCTCGGGCACCTCTGGCATCCCAGCGACATTCAAGCGCCGGGTGCGGCGCCAGAGCCGACGAGCATCAGCGCCACGTCATCGATCAGGGGGCCGCCGTTGAGTTCCTCCGCGCGGTTGATGAGGGTCCCGATCAGCTCCTGCGGGCGGGAGCGGGCGTCGCCGCCCGCGGCCAGATGCGCGGCGATCATCTGGTGCAGCCCCGACTCGCCGAGCCGCTCCGGGCCGATGCCGACGCGTCCCTCGATGATCCCGTCGGTGTAGAGCAGCATCACCCAGTCGGAGGGCAGCTCCACGTGCTCCACCCTCCAGTCCTCGCGCCCGAGGCCGATCGGCGCACAGCCTCGCTCCTGCGGCAGCCGCTCCACGGCCGGGCCGCAGATCAACGCCGGCGGCGGATGGCCCGCCAGCAGAATCTGCGCGCTCTCGCCACGCGCGTCGACATCGATCATGCAGAGGGTCGTGAACAGGCCCGCCACATGCCGCTCCTGTTCGAACACGCGCTGCATCGTGCGCACCATCGCCTCCAGGGGCGCGCCGGTGAGAGCGAGCGCGCGCCAGGAGCTGCGCAGGCACACGCCGATCGCGGCTTCGTCGGAGCCGTGACCGCACACGTCGCCGATCACGAGGCGCAGCGGCCCGTCGGCGCTCTGCACAGCGTCGTAGAAGTCGCCGCCGAGCAGCGCGCGCGAGCGGCCGGCACGATGCCGCGCGCTCATCCACGCCGCGTCGCCACGCAGGATCGGCCGCGGCGCGAGACCGCGTTCCAGGCGCGCCACCTCGTGCGCCTGCGCGCGCGCGAGGACCAGCTCGCGTTCGGCGCCGTGCACCTGCGCGCGCGCGATCGCGTAGCGGATCGCCCTCGCGAGCTCGCCGGAGCCGACCGAGCCCTTGACCAGGTAGTCCTGGGCGCCCGCGTCGAGCGCGGCCACGCCGATGGCGGAGTCGTCGACGCCGGTGAGCACGATCAGCGGCACCGACGGCGCGAGCTCGCGCAGCTCCGCGACCGCCTCCAGCCCGTTCGCGTCGGGCAGGTGCAGGTCCAGCAGCACGCACGCGCACGACTCCGACAGCTCCGCCCGCGCGTCTGCGATCGAGCGGGCGCGTATCACGACGCTCTCCGGCATGTCGATCGCGAGCTGATCTTCCACGAGCAGCGCGTCGCCGTCGTCGTCCTCGACGACCAGGAGCCCCAGCGCGCGCGGCGCGGCCTCTGACAGCGGGTCCCCCTGGGAGAGCGGCGTCACCGCTTCTCGCGCGTGGGTGGCGGCGTCGTGTGAGGTGGGTTGCATCTCAGCCAGCAGCAGCCGATTCGACAGATCGTCTGACCCGAGGGTAGCTCGTGCGCCGATCTGTCCGCTCGCCGGACGGCCGGGGTGCGCCGCGGGGCGTGGTCGCGCTGACGCCCGCTCGCGTCTCACCGAGCCCCTGTCCGTCCCCCTTACCTTGTCCGACACCCCTTTCAGCTACCCGCTGCGCGCCCCTCCACACGGCGTGCACGACAGCTGGCAACCCCTCGGCGATCATCTAGGCTCCTGACGATGGTCAAGCTGATGTTCGCACCCCTCCGGTTCCTCGCGAGCCGCCTCGCGGGCGTCACCGGCAAACGCACCGTTGCGCGCGTGTGGGGCGCGGTCGACGATCGCGGCCGCCCCACCCCGGAGGACCGCACCGCCGGCTGGGGCAGGCTGCTCGCCGCGCTCGCGCTCGAGGGCGCGGTCCTGCGGGTGGTGAGCGGCGCGTTCGACCACGCGAGCCGCCGTTGGTTCGCGCGCCTGACGGGGCGCTGGCCGGGTCCCGAGGCACCGAAGCCGGACGACGACTGAGCGGCGGCCGCGCGGCGGCTACTCGGTCAGGACCGTGTCCTCGTCGGAGTACGCCGGCGCGCATGCGCACACGACGCACAGCGCCTCCGCGCCGGCGTTGTGGAGCTTGTGGCGCGCGCCGGGAGGGATCAGGGCGCAGTCGCCCACCTCCACCAGGCGCTCCTCACCGTCGATCACGAGGCGCCCACGCCCGGCGGTGACGAGGTACAGCTCCTCGGTGGTGCGGTGGTAGTGCTCGATCGTCGCGCCGCCCACCGGGATCCGCGCCTCCGCGAGGCTCTGATTCCGGGCCGGCGCCGAGACGCGCCCCGCCCACTCGCGGATCTCCGAGCCGTCGAGAGTGGTGAAGGCCTCGATCGCGGCGTAGCTCGTCACGTGCACGGCATCACCCTATGGCGCAGGACTCAGAACCGCGAGTAGCTCTGGATGCTGATCTGGAAGCCGTGGCGGGTGGCGCGGTTCGTGCAGGTCACGCCCGTCGAGCGACTCACACATTCGTAGGGGCCCACGACGGTCGCCGTGCCGTAGGGCAGCCGCTCGCTGGAGGGGTCTGCGGCCGTGTCTCCCGCGCAGACGAACCTCCCCCCGCCGCTGGTGCCCACCTCGAGGCCCTGGCCGAAGTCGACGACGTGGGGGCAGCTCTGCGGGCGCGACGGGGGCGACCACGCGCGATGGCGTATGTCGCACCGCGCGAGCTCGCCGACCACGATGCAGCCGATGTTGCCGGTGGGACTCTGGAACGTCCCCACCTTCACGAACCGCGTCGCGGGCGTGGTCGGCGTGGTCGTGGTCGCCCCGGGTTGCGTGGTGGTCCTCGAGGGCTGGGCCGCGCCCGGCGCTTCGGAGACGCTCACGGTCTTGGTCGCGGCGCCGCATGCCGCGAGCGCGAGCGCGGCGGAGGTGGCCACCGCCGCGCCCACGGGTCGAACCGCGCGAACAACATCCTTTTTTGATTGGAAGAGGTTCATCTGCGTCCGGCGTCCCGCCGGCCTGTCGGGGGCCGGGCGCCGCGCAGACTAGCCGGTGGCGCGGGCGGCGACCGTACCCGCCGGCGCTAGGGTTCGCGCGTCGTGCCGGATCCCTACGTTCACGAGCTGCGCGTGCGCTACGGCGAGTGCGACCCCCAGGGGATCGTGTTCAACGCCAACTACCTCCTCTACTACGACGTGGCCTTCACCGAGATGTGGCGCGCCGCGGTGGGCCCCTGGCAGGACATGGTCGAGCGCGGGTTCGACGCGGTCGTCGCCGAGACCAACCTGCGCTTCCTCGCGCCCGCGCGCTACGACGACGAGCTCGCGCTGCCCGTGCAGGTGACGCGGCTCGGCACCACGTCGCTGACGACGGAGATCGACGTGCTGCGCGGCGGGGAGGTGCTGCTGCGCGGGTGGCTGCGGCATGTCTGCGTCGACCGTCACACGTGGCGCAAGGCGACGCTGCCCGACTGGATCCGCGACGGCCTGCGGGGCTTCGCCGCCGACGGAGCCGAGCGCGACTGACCGCCGCCCGACGTTTTTCACCCAAGGTGCGAGATCGTCTCCGCGAGGCCCTTGCAATCGCACTGCACCGCGCGTACGTTGGATCACGACGCGACTCCGAGTCGCAAGAGCGAGGCCACTAGAGGTGTGAGGCCGCGCCACCCGAACCGCAGGGCCTCGGTCAGGCGGGAAGGGTTCCTCGAACGGCTCGGGTCGCGTCACTTTCCTTTCAGCGCCCCCCGCCCCATCCGGCGCTCGCGGTCGCGTCCGCGACTCTCAGGATTCTCCCAGCAACCACACAGGCGCCGCACAGCGCCGGGGTGCGAAATGTGGCTCACCGCGCACCTCGCACCTCGCACACGGGAGGATCACATGTCGATGAGAGCCATCACCAAGACCACTGCTCGCCCGCGCCCGCGCGAGCGAGCACGGCCATGAGCGCCGGCGCCCAGGCCAACCGCATCCTCGTCGTCGACGACGAGACGAGCATCTGCGAGGTGATCTCGATGGCGCTGCGCTACCAGGGCTTCGCCGTCGAGACAGCCGGCACCGGTCGTGACGCCGTCGCCGCGGTGAGCCGCTTCAAACCGCACCTCGTGGTGCTCGACGTGATGCTCCCCGACATGGAGGGCTTCGAGGTCGCCGAACGCCTCGGCGCGCAGCGCGCGGGCGTCCCCATCATCTTCCTCACCGCCCGCGACGCCACCGAGGACAAGGTCCGCGGCCTCACCGGAGGCGGCGACGACTACATGACCAAGCCGTTCAGCCTCGAGGAGCTCGTCGCGCGCATCCGTACGATCCTGCGTCGCACCGGCCAGGCCGCTCCCGAGTCGGGCAGGCTCGTGTTCGAGGATCTCGAGCTCGACGAGGAGTCGCACGAGGTCACGCGCGCGGGCGTGACGGTGGAGCTCACCGCCACCGAATACCGGCTGCTGCGCTACCTGATGCTCAACCCCCGCCGCGTGATGACCCGGGCACAGATCCTCGACCACGTGTGGGACTACGACTTCGGCGGCGACGGCCGCGTGCTCGAGACCTACATCAGCTACCTGCGCAAGAAGCTCGACGTGCACGGGCCGTCGCTGATCCGCACCGTGCGCGGCGTCGGGTACGCCCTGCAGGCGCCGCGACCCTGATGGCCTCGCTGCGCACCCGCCTGCTCGCGGGGGTGCTCGTGCTCGCCGCAGCAGGGCTCGTGCTGCTCGCGGTGGTCACCTACGCCGAGCAGCGCTCCTTCCTGTACTCGCGCGTCGACCAGGAGACCCGCGCCGCCGTCGGCGCGCTGTCCGTCGCGCTCGACCGCACCGTCGAGCAGCAGGCGCTGCCCGGCGCGGGCGGGCCGGGCGGGCCGGGGATCGGCGCCGGCGCCGATCATGGTGGGGCGGGCGGCGCGGGCGGGCCTCGATCGACCCCTGGGGGGCCGCGCGTGAACCTTCCGCCCGGCACCTACGGCCAGCGCCGCACCGCCGCGGGCACGGTGGTCAACCACGTGCTCATCAAATACAGCCAGAGCGAAGCGGTGCCCGATGCGCCGAGCATCCCCGCCCGGATCCCTCTCGGCCGGCTGTTCACGGTCGGCTCGACGGGTTCCTCGGGGCTGCAGTACCGCGCGTACGCCCAACACGACCCCGAGGACGCCGGGGTCACGATCGCCGCCGTCCCGATCCGCGAAGTCTCCGACACGCTGCACCGGCTGCTGCTCGTCGAGGCGCTCGTGATCGCCGGCGTGCTCCTCGCCCTCGGCGTCACCGCGTTCTTCGTCGTGCGCCTCGGGCTGCGGCCGCTCAGCCGGATGGAGCTCACCGCCGGGGAGATCGCCGCCGGCGAGCTGTCGCGACGGGTGAGCCCCACCGACGAGCGCACCGAGGTGGGCCGTCTGGGCCTGGCGCTCAACGGGATGCTCGACCGCCTGGAGCGCGCGTTCGCCGAACGGCGCGACAGCGAGGACAAGCTTCGGCGGTTCCTGGCAGACGCCTCGCACGAGCTGCGCACGCCGCTCGCGTCGATCCGCGGCTACGCGGAGCTGTTCCGCATGGGCGCCACCAGCGAACCGCACGAGCTCGAGCTCGCGATGCGCCGGATCGAGGACGAGTCGCAGCGGATGGGCGCGCTCGTGGAGGACCTGCTCACGCTCGCCCGCCTGGATGAGACGCGTGAGCCGCTGCGGGAGGAGGTGGACGTCGCACAGCTCGCCCGCGACGCCGTCACCGACGCGCGGGCGACCGCGCCGCAGCGCACGATCTCGTTGGACGCGCCCGAGGGCGCGCTCGTCGCAGGGGATCCCCACCAGCTGCACCAGGTGCTCGCCAACCTGATGCGCAACGCGCTCGTCCACACGCCGCCGGGCACAGCGATCGAGGTGCGTGTGGCAGGGCTGCCCGGCCGAGTGCGGGTGAGCGTGCGCGATCACGGCCACGGGCTTCCCGGCGGCGCTGCCGAGCGCCTGTTCGACCGCTTCTGGCGCGCAGAGGGCGGGCGCGAGCGCGGCCCCGGCGGCGCCGGCCTGGGGCTCGCGATCGCACACGAGATCGTCGCCGCCCACGGCGGGCACATCTCCGCGGCGGACGCGGACGGCGGCGGCGCGGTGTTCGCGTTCGTGCTCCCCGCCGTTCCCGCTCTTAGGCACGGCTTAGAGAGCGGTTAGGGGCCGTTCAGCGCCAGGTCCCAGAGTGTTCTGCGAACCCACCCGGAGGATCCGCAATGCGCAACGACAGGGCCATCGCCGCACTCTCCGCCGCTACCGGCGCGATCGTCGCCGCGATCGTGCTCGCGGTGCTCGCGCCGTTCGGCGCCGGCCGCACCGACATGGTCGTGCAGCGCGACGGCGGCACCGCGTTCGCGTCCGACAGCGGCGCCACCGCTGCGCTCACGCCACGCGCGATCTACGAACGCGACGCGCCCGGCGTCGTGGCGATCCGGGCGTCCTCGGCCGCCTCCGGGATGCAGTCGCCGTTCAGCGCAGCACCCGAAGAACGCTCCGCCCGCACCGACAGCGGCACCGGCATCGTGGTCAGCTCCACGGGTCTGATCCTCACCAACGACCACGTCGTCAAAGGCGCGGGATCGATCACCGTGTCGCTCGACGGCCAGAGCGAACACACCCGCACCGCCAGGATGGTCGGGGAGGACGCCGCCAGCGACCTCGCGCTCCTGCGCGTATCCCCCGAAGGCATCCCGCTGCACCCGCTCACGCTCGCCGGCTCGGGCAGCGCGCAGATCGGCGAAACCGCCTTTGCGATCGGCAACCCGTTCGGCCTGAACTGGACGCTCACCGGAGGCGTCGTGTCAGCGCTCAACCGCACGATCAGCTCGCCCTCCGGCGCCGCGATCCACGAAGTGATCCAGACCGACGCCGCGCTGAACCCCGGCAACTCCGGCGGACCGCTGGTCAACTCGTTCGGGGATGTGATCGGGATCAACTCCCAGATCGTCTCCGGATCCAGCGCCGCGGGCGGCCAGGGCGGCTCCAGCGGCGTGGGCTTCGCGATCTCCACCCGCACCGTGCGCGCGTTCCTGTCCGGGCTGGGCGTCCGCGCGTGAGCTAGCCCGAGACCACGGTGGCCGCGATGCTGCGGCTGCCGCGGCGGCTGCTGCGCGCCTTTTCCGCACCCACCCCGAACGCCTCGCTCAGCAGGCGCTGGAGGTCGTCGGGATCGCAGGGGCGCGAGATGCAGTAGCCCTGCGCCTCGTCGCAGCCGAGCGCGGCGACGTGCTCGAGCACCTCTGCGCTCTCGATCCCCTCCGCCACGACCGTCAGGTCGAGGTTGCGCGCGAGGTCCACGGTGGCGCGCACGATCGCCTCCAGCCGGGGGTCGTCGAGGACGCCCGTGATGAACGAGCGGTCGATCTTCAGCTCGTGGGCGGGCAGCGCCGCGAGGTACTCGATCGAGGCGTTGCCCGTGCCGAAGTCGTCGACCGAGACGCGCACGCCCATCGCACGGATCGCCTCCAGCACCGCGACCGCGCGCGAGGGGTCCGCCATCGCGGCGCTCTCGGTCACCTCGACCGTGAGCATCTCCGCGGATACCCCGTGCGCCGACAGCAGCCCGCCGATCCGCGCGGGCAGTTCGCGGTCGAGCAGGTTGCGCGCCGACAGGTTCACCGCCATCTGCACGTTCACGCCGACCCGGCGCCACCTCACCATCTGGCGCAGGGCGTGCTCGATCACGTACAGCGTGAGCGGCCCGACGAGCGCCGTCTGCTCGATCAACGGCACGAACCGCGCGGGCGCGAGCAGCCCGCGCTCCGGGTGCGCCCAGCGCACCAGCGCCTCGACGCCGGTCATGCGGCGCGAGGACAGGTCGATCTTCGGCTGGTAGTGGAGCACGAACTCCTCGCGCTCGATCGCACCGCGCACCTCACCCAGGAGGATCAGCTGGCGTGCGTCGACGCTGTCGCGAGCCGGGTCGTAGAGGTGGATGCGGCGCGCGCTCGCAGCCGCCCGTGCAAGGGCCGTGTCGGCCCGCTGGAGGATCGCCTCCGCGGTGTCGTCGGGCTCGAGCACCGCCATGCCGATGCTCACCTCCACGTTGACGGACGTGCCCGCCACCGTGATCGGCTCCAGCAGGCTGTCCTGGGCGCGGACGGCCATCGCCTGGGCGTCCTGAGCGCACTGCGCGCGCCCGCACAGCACGCCGTACTCGTCCGCGCCGAGGCGCGCCAGCAACGTGCCGTCGCCGAGGCTGCCGCGCAGCCGCTCGGCGACCTCCTGGAGGATCTGATCGCCGATCGCGCTGCCGAGCGTGTTGTTGGCTTCGCCGAAGCGATCCAGGTCGAGCACCAGCACCGCGATCGAGCCGTCGTTGGCGCGCGCGCGGCGCATCGCCCTGGCGACATGCTCGAGGACCATCATGCGGTTGGGGAGCTGGGTGAGGCTGTCGTAGCGCGCGAGCCGGAGGTTCTCCTGGGACTGGCGGCGCAGGCGCCGTGACGCCCGTGCGACGATCCGGAAGACGATGGCCCACAGAAGCGCGAGACCGATCGCGACGAGCAGCGCGATCGTGCGCTTGTCCCTCATCACCGCCGCCGCGATCGGCCGGTAGCTCAGGTAGACCTCGAACGCCCCCGCCGGCGCGCCCTTCGCGCTGAAGCGCAGCGGCACGTAGACCTCGACGAGCTTTCCCAGCCCCACCTCGCCCGCCGTCTCGGAGTTCGCGTGGCCTTCGACCACCTTGGCTTCCTCGGGACGGCCGGCCAGCGCGGCCTCCAGGTCGTCGCTCGGCTGAAGGCGGCGACCGATCAGCGTGTGGTCCTCGGAGTAGATCACCGTGTCCGCGGTGTTCCAGATCTTGATTCGCGCGAGGTCGCCGATCACCGCCCGCGTCGCCAGCTGACGGTCGAGCGCCGCGATCTGCGCCGGCGCGAGCCCGCGCGTCAGGTCGGCTGCGTCGAGCCGCGGCTCGATACCCAGCGTGGCGATCAGGCGCGCCGTCTCGGTCGCGTCGGCGCGAACCCGCGCGTCGATCTGCGAGTGCAGAACGCGCGCGAGGATCACGCCGAGCGCGATGATCGGGATCAGGCTGAGCAGCGCGACCTGGCGGGTCAGGCTCAGGCGCCCGAGCCCCGCCGCGCTGAGTCTGGGGGACATGTGCGCTGATTCGGCACGAACCCCCCGTAACTCAAGCGCTTGCGGGCTCCGCGGACGTGCCGTCGAGCGCCTGCTCGTGCGCCGCCCCGCGCGCTGCGCGCGGCAGCGCCGCCGCCACCACGGCGAGCGCGCACGCGACGAGCGCTGCGGCCACCCAGAAGGCGAGGTGGTAGCCGCTCGTGAGCGCCTCCGGGCGCGCGTGTCCGGCATGCAGGAGGTGGTTGGAGCGAGAGCTCGACAGCGTTGCGAGCACGGCCAGGCCGAGCGCTCCGCCGATCTGCGCGGTCGTGTTGACCAGGCCCGAGGCGAGCCCCGCATCCGCCTGCGTCGCGCCCGTCATCGCCACGTTCATCAGCGCGGGGAAGCTCATCCCGGCGCCCACGCCCAGCAGCAGCATCGACGGCATCACGCGCGTGAGGTAGTTCGCGTGCACCGGCGCCAGCGCGAACACCACGAGCCCCCCCATGATCAGCATCAGCCCGGGCAGCAGCGTGTTGCGAGCACCCAGCGCCGTCAGGATCCGCTCGGAGTACCGGATCGAGAACGTGCCCATCGCGATCGTCACCGGCAGGAACGCCAGGCCGATCTGCAGCGCGTCGTAGTGGAGCACGCGGCGCAGGTAGAGCGCGCCCAGGAAGAACATCGCGAACATGCCCGCCACGGACAGGATCTGGATCGTGTTCGCCGCGCTCACCGGGCGCGAGCGGAAGATCCGCAACGGCACCAGCGGGCTCGCTGCGCGCGCCTCGCGCACGAGGAACAGAGCCAGCAGCAGCAGCGACCCCGTGCCCAGGAGCAGCGTCGAGGCCGCTCCCCAGCCGTGTTCGGCGGCAGGACCCACGATCGTGTACACGCCCAGCATCAGAGAGGCCGTGATCAGCAGCGCGCCCGGGACGTCCGCGCCCGCCGCGAGGCCGATGCCCGCATCCTCGGCGAGCAGGCGGCGGGCCGCGACCACCGTCGCCAGCCCGATCGGGAGGTTCACGAAGAAGATCCAGTGCCAGCTCAGCGACTGCGCGATCACCCCTCCCGCCAGCAGCCCCACCGAGCCGCCCGCCGATGCCACGAACGCATACACCCCGATCGCGCGGGCCTGCTCGCGCGGCTCCGGGAACATCGTCACGATCATCCCGAGGATCACCGCCGAGGTCATCGCGCCGCCGACGCCCTGCAGGAACCGCGCCGCCACGAGCATCCAGCTCGTCGCGGAGAGCCCGCACACCAACGACGCGGCGCTGAACAGCACCACCCCCGCCAGGAACATGCGACGGCGCCCCACCAGGTCGCCCAGCCGCCCCGCCAGCAGCAGCAGGCCGCCGAACGCGATCAGGTACGCGTTCACCACCCACGCGAGGCTCGCGCTCGAGAACCCGAGGTCTTCCTGGATCGACGGGAGCGCCACGTTCACGACCGTCACGTCGAGGACGATCATCAGCATGCCCACGCACAGCACGTACAGCGCCATCCAGCGCGCCTTCTCAGAGCTTCCGCGGGCCATCACGCCACCTCCTGCGCCTGGTCGGTGATCGCCCGCCCGAGCGCCTCCAGCAGCTCGCCGGTGCCGTGCTCGCGCGCGGCGGGGTCATCGAGGCCGTCGAGGAACACGCCCTGCTCGGTCATCTTCAGGTGCGTTTCGTTCGCCGCCGCGGTGAACTCCACCGTCGCCACCGACACCGAGATGCGGTCCTCGTCCTTGTGCATCTCGTAGCTGTACACGATCCGCTCGTCCGGGACGATGTCCTGGTAGCGGCTGTCGAACGAGTAGCGCGAGCCCTCGCTCGTGTGGACCACGAGATGCTCGCTGCCGCCGACGGTGAAGTCGAGCTCGTGCTCCTCGCCGGGGCCGAACCACTGACGCTTGGCCTCGAGGTCCGCCCAGGCCGCGAACACCCGCGCGGGGGTCGCCGGGTATGTGCGCTCCAGCACGAACGTCGCGTGTGTGGTCGATCGTGTGCTCATCATCTCTCCGTTCTCGTCGCTCTGCGTATGCGTACGGGCGCGGCCATGCAACTAAGACCCGCCCTCGGGCGCGGACTCATCGGTCGTCCCCGCCAGATACGCGCCCAGGCGGTCCAGGCGCTCCTCCCAGGCGTGGCGACGCTCCGCGATCCACCGCTCCGCGCCGTCCAGCGCGGCCGGCTCGACGCGGCACGTCCGCACCCGCCCGACCTTCTCCGTGCGGACGAGGCCGCTGCGCTCCAGCACCTGCAGGTGCTGCACGACAGCGGGCAGGGACATCGGCAGCGGGCGTGCCAGCTCGCTCACCGACGCGGGTCCCGCGACCAGCCTGTCGACCATCGCGCGCCTGGTCGGGTCGGCGAGCGCGTGGAAGATCACCTCCACGGGCGCCCCTTCCGGGCGCGAAGCCGCCTGCATTTGGTTAAGCATCTACTTAAGTATGCCACAATCGCACGCGATGCGCGCGCTCGTGCAGAGGGTCAGCCGTGCAGCGGTGCGCGCCGGGGACGAGACCGTCGGAGCGATCGGCCCGGGGCTGCTGGTGCTGCTCGGCGTCACGCACGGGGACGGGCCCGCGGAGGCGGAGCGCCTCGCCCGCAAGGTGCTCGGCCTGCGGGTGTTCCCCGACCCTGCCGGCCAGATGAACGAGCCGCTCGGCGACCGCGAGATCCTGTGCGTGAGCCAGTTCACGCTCTACGGCGACACGCGGCGCGGCAACCGCCCCAGCTTCGTCGCAGCGGCCGCGCCCGGCCACGCAGAGCCGTTGTACGAGCTCTTCTGCACGCGGACGGGCGCTGCGCGAGGGCGCTTCGGCGCCCGCATGGAGATCGAGCTGACCGCCGACGGGCCCGTGACGGTGATGCTCGAGGCCTGAGGCCGCAGCTCCCTCAGCCGGCGCCGCGGCGCCGCCAGCGCTCGGCCCAGGCATCCAGCGGCGCGAACGCGTCGAGCAGCTCTCGACCCTCGCGGGTCAGCCCGTATCCGTCCTGCGCGCTGAGCACCACTCCCGCGGCGCGCAGCTCGCGCAGGCGCTCGTTGAGCACGCTCGAGGACACCCCGCCGCATCGCTCTTGCAACCCCCGGAAGGGGAGCGGCCCGTCGCGCAGCTCCCACACCACCCGCAGCGTCCAGCGGCGGCCGAGGAGATCGAGGAGCGCCATGATCGGCCGCCCGGTGCGCGAGCCGCGGACGGGGCGGCCCGGCGCCGGCGCGGGGGCGCGCGGAGATCGCGGCTGCATCGCCCCACCCTAGCGCTTCGGATATAGAAGCGCTAGGATCCGGCGTTCACAGCGCTGCGGAAATCGAAGCGGCGCCCTCCGACGAGAGGAGACCGGATGACCGCCCCCACCCCCACCCCCGCCCCCCGGATCGAACCGCTCGAGCCGCCCTACGACGAGGACACCGCGCGGTTCCTCGCCCGCTGGATGCCGCCGGGCAGCGACGTGGAGCCGCTGCGCCTGTTCAGGACGCTCGCGCGCAATGAGGAGCTCGCGAGCCGGATGCGGCCGCTCGGCGCGGGGATCCTCGGCCGCACGGCCACCGTCGAGCCGCTGCTCCGCGAGATCATGATCCACCGCACCTGCGCGCTCACGGGCAACGAGTACGAGTGGGGCGTGCACGCCGCCGCGTTCGGCGCGCCGCTGGGACTCGACGATCGGCGGCTCCGCTCGACCATCCACGGCAGCGCGGAGGACCCCTGCTGGGACGAGCGCGAGGCGTGCGTGTTCGCGCTCGCCGGCGAGCTGCATGAGAGCGCGACGATCTCCGACGGCCTGTGGCGCCGGCTCCGCGCGCACTTCGACGACCGCCAGGTGATCGAGCTGCTCGCGACCGCGGGCTGGTACCACGTGATCGCCTACGTGTGCAACGGGCTCGCGGTCGCGCGCGAGGACTGGGCGCCGGGCTTCCCCGCGATCGCTGCCTAGCCGCCGCATGCCGCGCGCCACTCGGTAGGGCACTCCGCCGCGCGGGCGGCGAGGATGCGCGTGTGAGCGTCGCAACCCCGCAGCGCAAGGACCGTCTGCTTCCCTGGATCGCTGCCGAGCGCGCGTTCCGCGCGGTCGTGCTCGTGGTGGTGGGTGTCGCGCTGCTCTCCCATCCTCACGCGGATTGGGCGAGCGAAGCGATTCGCCTCGCGAAGCACCTCGGCCTGGACCCCAACAACAACTGGATCCGGCGCCTGACCGCAGACCTGCGCAAGATCCACGGCAGCGAGGACGTGTTCTTCGGGATCGTCGCGCTCGGCTACGGGGTGCTCGAGGGCGCCGAGGCGTACGGGCTGTGGCGCAGGCGCCGGTGGGGAGAGTGGCTGACCGTGATCGCGACCTCCCTGCTGCTGATCCCGGAGGTGTGGGAGCTCACGAAGAGCATCTCCGTGCTCAAGGTGGGTGCCCTGGTCGTGAATATCGCGATCGTTGCCTACCTGCTGCGCCGGATCCGCCGCTCCTAGAGCGGGCGTTACCTGCTAGACCCCGCCGCATGGGAGCGATGCAGAGCTCGCCACGGCTCAGGCGCGCGCTGCTGAGGCGCGCGCTCCCCGCGCTCGTGCTCATCACGGTCGCGGGCCTGGTGGTGTTCGCGCTGCTGCGGTTGAACCTGCACCGCGTCGGACACGTGCTGATCACGGCGTCGCCCGGCTGGATCGGGCTGGCGCTCGCGCTGATGGCGCTCTCCCTGGTGCTGCGCTCGATCTCCTGGCAGCACACGCTGCTGGCGGCGCTGCCGGCCACCCACATCCGATGGCCGCCGGTCGCGCGCGCGACGATGATCGGCGTGATGGCCTCGGCGGTGTTCCCGGGGAGGATCGGCGAGCCCTCGCGCGTGCTCGTTCTGTCCCGCCGCCTGGACGGGCCCACCCGGCGCCATCTGCCCGTGGTCGCGGGCACCGTTTTCTCGCAGACGCTCATCAACCTGGTTGCGCTCGGGATCCTGCTCGCGGTGACGTTCACGAGCGTCCCGCTCCTGCACGGCAACCTCGCAGGCGTGACGGGCGCGCTCGCGGTCCCGTTCGCGCTGTGCGTGCTCGTCCTCGCGGGGCCGCGGCTGCTCGGACTGGCCCACCGCTCCCGCTCGCCGCGGCTGCATGCGGCCGCCGCGTTCGTCTCGCGACTGCTGCGCCTCGCACGCCAGGGGCTCGTCGTCTTCACACGCCCCCGCCACGGATCGGTGGCCGTGATCGCACAGCTGCTCGCGTGGGCCCTGCAGTGGCTCGCGTGCTACTGCGTGCTGCTGTCGCTCGGGCTGGAGTCCGACGGCGGGCTCGTCGCAGCTGCAGCGATCCTGCTCGCGGTGAACCTGAGCGCCGTGCTCCCCGCCACGCCGTCGAACGTGGGCGTCTTCCAGGCTGCGTGCGCCGTGGTGCTCGCCGCCTACGGCGTGAGCGCCGGGGCAGGGGTCGCCTACGGGATCATCCTGCAGGCCGTGGAGGTGGTCACCGCGCTCGCGCTCGGCGTCCCCGCGCTGCTCGGCGAGGGCCTGCGCTGGCGCGACATCCGCACCGCCGGCGAGCCGTCAGCCGGCGAGGGCGCGTAGCGACTGGCGCAGCGAGCGGGTGGTCTGCAGCACTGCGGTGGGCTCGTAGCCGCAGTGCGCCATGCAGTTCTCGCAGCGCGGGTCGCGACCCCGGCCGTAGCGGCTCCAGTCGGTCGTCTCCACGAGCTCCTTGTACGTCTTCGTGTAGCCGTCCGCCATCAGGTAGCAGGGCCGCTGCCAGCCGAACAGGGAGTAGCTGGGGATGCCCCAGGCGGTGCAGTCGAAGTCAGCCTTGCCTTCGAGGAAGTCCAGGAACAGCGGGCTGTGGTTCAGCCGCCAGCGCTTGCGACGCCCGTCGGCGAACGCCTCGCTGAACAGCGAGCGCGTCTGCTGGACGCCGAGGAAGTGCTCCTGGTCCGGGGCTTTCTCGTACGCGTACGCGGGCGAGATCATCATCTCGTCGACGCCGAGGTCGTCGTTGAGGAAGTCGAGCACGTCGCGGATCGTCTTCGGCGAGTCGTGCGTGAAGAACGTGGTGTTGGTGGTCACGCGGAAGCCCGCCGCCTTCGCGACGCGGATCGCCTGCACTGCCTTGTCGAACACGCCCTCGCGCTCGACCGATTCGTCGTGGCGCTCGCGCAGGCCGTCGATGTGGATCGCCCAGGCGAAGTACGGGCTCGGCTTGAAGTTGCCGAGCTTCTTCTCGAGCAGCAGCGCGTTGGTGCACAGGTAGACGAAGCGCTTGCGCTTCACCAGCTCCGCGGCGATCAGGTGGATCTCGGGGTGGATCAGCGGCTCACCGCCCGCGATCGAGACCATCGGCGCGCCGCTCTCCTCGATCGCTCCCACCGCCTGCTCGACCGGCATGCGGCGGCGAAGCTCGTGCTCGGGGTGCTGGATCTTGCCGCAGCCCGAGCACGCGAGGTTGCACTGGAACAGGGGCTCCAGCTCGACGATCAGCGGAAAGCGCTCGCGTTTCGCGAGCCGCTGACGCATCAGGTACGCGCCCATGCGGGCGCTCTGGCGTACGCGGACAGACATCTGCAGCACCTTATCCCGCGGGAGCCCACTCATGAAGGGCGCCCGCCACACGGCGCAGCACGCGAGCTGCGCGCAGGGCGCCCCCGATCGCGCCCACACGGAACAGCTCGTGCGAAGGGCTGTCGAGCACCACGCGCACCACGCCGAACGGCCGTCCCGCAGCGCCGGCGGCGAGCCACACCGACTCCATGTCCACGCCGATCGCGCCGCTCGCGAGCAGCTGCACGCGCCGCTCGCCCACGGCCACCTTCGATACGCACACGATCGGCCCGGTGCGGAGCTTCATCCCGCGCCCCGCGAGGCGGCCGACGAGCTCCGGCGCGAGGTCGCACTCCACGGCCTGCTCCGCGTGGCCCTCATCGCCGGCGGGATACACGCGGTCGGGGATGATCACTTCACCCGGCACCGACTGCTGGTCCAGGCCGCCGCAGAAGCCCACCACCAGCACCCCCGCGGCGCCCTCGCTCCCGAGCCTGCGCGCGGCGGCACGCGCCTTCGCAGGCCCCATCCCGGTCTTGCGCACCGGCGCCCCGCGCGCCGCGGAGGAGACGAGCGCCGCCTCGATCCGCAGCGGCGCGGCGAGGACGAGGGCGCTGCTCATCTCGCACCCGCCGGCGAGGCGGAGGCGCTCGGCGGCACGGAGGCGCTCGGCGGCAGGGAGGCGCTCGGCGGCGCCGAGGCGCTCGGCGACGCGAGGCCGCCCGGGGGGTGGCCGAGGCGCGCGAGCGTGTGCGCGGCGGCCTCGTGCCCGCTGAGGACCGCGCCCTCGAGCGTGGCGGGCCAGCCGGTGTCGGTCCACGTGCCCCCGAGCAGCAGGCCGGGCAACGAGGTGCGCGCGCCGGGGCGCAGCCGTCCGCAGCCCGGCGCGGCACGGAAAGTTGCTGCGTGCTCGCGCGTGACGAGGAAGGCCTCGACGCGGGCGGTGCGCGCTCGCGGCAGCAGCTCTGCGAGCGCCGGGAGGTAACGCTCGCGCAGCGCGTCGACGCTTTCGCCCATCTCGCGCGCGGCGCCCGACAGCGATACCGCGAGGTACTGGCACCCGCTCGGCGCGCCGGCGGCGGCGCTGCGATCGAACAGGTACTGCACCGGCGTGCCCACGCCCGCTGCGAACGGCTCGTCGCACACCACGCGGTCGTAGACCACGTGGAGGTTGACGATCGGCGAGGTCGAGAGCGCCCTCCAGCGCGCGGCGGCGTCGCCGAGCACGGGCTCGAGCAGCGAGGCGGCGCGCGGGTGCGGCACCGCCACCACCGCGTTGTGCGCGCGGACGGCGCCCTCGTCGCGCTCGCCGCCGCGCCCGATGACCTCGAAGCCGCCCTCGACGGCGTGCAGCTCCTGCGCGCCGAACCCGAGTCGCACCTCCACCCCCGCCCGGGCGAGGGCGTCCTGCGCGGGCGCGGCGATGATCTGCGAGAGCGTGCTGTCGTGGAAGCCGATGTCGCCGTCGGCGGGGCTCGTGAGCAGGCCGCGCCTGAACACGAACTCGCCCAGCTCGAGCGATGCCTCGGCGGCGGGAAGGTTGAGCGTGGGCAGCGCGATCAGGTCCCAGAGGGCCGCGATCGCCGCTTCGCTCTGACCGTGCCGCCCTAGCCACGATCCGAGCGTCTCGGCATCGAGCGCGGCGTCCTCGCGGCGGATCCGCATCAACGCGAGCGCGCCGCGGACCGCTGCGAGGCGCGCGCGCAAGGGCATGCGCGTATAGCGGGCGAGCGCGCCTGCGAGGTGGAGCGGCGCCGGCAGCGAGCTGCGACGCAGGCGGTACGGCGGCTCGCCCGGGCTCAGCACGGGGATCTCCAGGCGCTCCTGCACGCGCACGTGGCGCTCGCTGCCGAGCCGTGCGAGCAGCCCGCGGTAGGCATCGCAGCCCCGCAGGAACACGTGTTGCCCGTTGTCCATCTCGAGGCCGTCGCGCTCGAATGAGTACGCGGCGCCGCCGAGCCGGCGGCGCACCTCGAGCAGCGTCACGCGCGCGCCTGCGTCCGCGAGGTCGAGCGCAGCGGTGATGCCCGCGAGGCCACCGCCGACGACGACCGCGTCGCGTTCGACGCTCATCGTCCGCCCCGGAGCATGCCGCGCGCGGCCACCCACACCTTCTCGCGCACGGGCAGGGACACGCGCATGCGCGCTGCGTCCTCGGGGCGCGCCTCGATCCGGTCGAGCAGCCGCACGTAGATCCCCGCCATCGCGAGAACCGACGCGGCGCTGCGGCGGTCGAGCAGCCGCGTCAGCGCGATCCCGCGCTGGAACCACTGCCGCGCGCGTCGCGCCTCGAAGCGCACCAGTTCCACGAGGCCGTCCTGCGCCGCCGCCCCAGGTCCGAGCTTCGCGAGCACCGACGCGGGGTCGACGGGCACCTCGCCCTCGATCACGCCGAACCGGCGCAGATCCTCTGCGGGCAGGTAGACGCGACCGTTCTCGGCGTCCTCGCGGACGTCGCGCAGGATGTTGGTGAGCTGCATCGCCACCCCCAGCTCGTCGGCGAGCCGTTCCGCGGCCGCACGGTCGGTCTGCGCGGCGTCCCGCAGGCCGAAGATCGCCAGGCACACGCGGCCGATCGCGCCCGCGACGCGGCGGCAGTAGAGCACCAGCTCGTCGAAGCCCTCGTAGCTGACGCCGTTGACGTCCATCCGCACCCCCTCGATCAGCTCGCCGAGCGCACCGCGGGGAAGCGGGAAGCTGCGGTACGCCCCCGCGAGCGCGACCATCACCGGATCGCTCGCCGCGCCGTGGCCGTTCACCGGCGTGATCGCGGCTCCCTGCTCCACGGCGGCGAGCGCGCGCGCCTGGGCATCGAGCTGCCGCAGCTTCTCCTCACGCGCCAGTGTGCCGTCGCCGATGTCGTCGATCCGGCGCGCGAACGCATAGACGGCGCAGATCGCGCGCCGCCGCTCGCGGGGCAGCAGCCGGATCCCGTAGAAGAAGTTGGCGGCCTCGGCGCGCGTGACCGCCTCGCAGTGGCGGTACGCATCGGCGATCGCGGGGGCCGCGACGCTCATCGGCGCGCCGCCAGCAGCGTTCGCAGGAGGTGGCGCGCGCGGGCGGCGCGGTCGGCTTGCGGCGCCCCGGCGAGCACGTCGTGGTTGGCACGCTCGATCGCCTCCAGCGCTGCGAGCCCGCCCGCCAGGTAGCCCGCGACCGCGAGGCGAGCGCGCCCCCGCAGCTGCGCCACCAGCGGGCGGCCGTCGAGCAGCAGTCCGCGGGCGCGCTCCACCTCGAAGGCGACCACCGCGCGCAGCTCCGGCGAGGCGTGCTGTGCGTGCAGGTCATCCACGGTCGCCCCGAACCGCTGCAGATCCTCCGCGGGCAGGTACACGCGACCCGCGGCGAGGTCCTCGGCGACGTCCTGGCAGTGCTCGGCGAGCTGGAGCGCCGTGCAGATCGAGTTCGACAGCGCGATCCGCTCGGGATCGGCGAGGTCGAACGCCTCCAGCACGAGCTCCCCCACCGGGTCGGCCGACAGCGAGCAGTAGCGGCGCAGCTCCTCCCAGGTCTCGTACCGGCTCGTGCGCTGGTCGACGCGGTTCGCCTCGATCAGCCGCACGAACGGCTCGCGCGGGAGCGGATGGGTGGCAAGCGTGCGCTCCAGGCGGGCCATCACCGGATGCGAAGCGCGCCCTGCGAACGCAGCGTCGAGCTCCCCTTCCAGCCAGTCGAGCGCCCCCAGGCGATCGCCGGGGTGCGCGGCGCCCAGCGCGGACCCCCGCCCGGCGGAGCCCGAAACCGCGCGCAGCGGCACCCCCACGCGGCCCGGCCGGCGGCGGGGCGCCCCCGCCAAGGTATCCGGCCC